>CAZTQJ010000052.1:0-8149 GCA_964615615.1 uncultured Acidimicrobiaceae bacterium | reverse complement strand
CTACACGGCTCTGAACACTCTTTCCCTACACGACGCTCTTCCGATCTACGAGATGTCGGCGACATCAGGGTGGAAATCATGCATCCCGGTTACGCCGCGCACACGCAAGGCGATCTCGTGGCCTGGCTGCCTGAAGCTGAAGTGCTCTTCAGTGGTGATTTACTTTTTCATGGCCTGACCCCCTTGGTTTTTGCTGGGTCTATCACTGGCGCGCGACGCGCACTCCGGTGGATAGCGGAGATGGAGCCACTGATCGTGGTGCCAGGACATGGTCCCTTGGTGAGCCGCGAGAACTTGAGCAGCGTCCTGGCTGAGCACGAGGAATACTTCTCGCTGGTGCAGGCCACGGCAGAGCGGGGATTGAGCGATGGCCTATCGGTCCTCCAGGCTGCAGATGCTTGTGCCTTGGGTCGCTTTGCTGACTGGGCTGACCAGGAACGCCTGGTGTTAAACCTTCACCGTGCTTATGCCGACAGCCTCGGCACACAGCTCGATGTCTTGACGGCCTTTAGTGATGCCATGACCTTCAATGGGGGAGCCCTGACCACACATGTGTGTTGCGCTGACTAGGTGAAGGCCAGGATCTTTCCCGCCGCCAAGAGATAAGAGGGGAGCCATTCAGCGCTCACGGGAAGATCAAACATAGCCACCTCTCCCTCCTGGTGAGATGAAAGCCGCTCGGCATGGGCGTCAGCATCAAGGCCCCCTTCAGCTTCACGCCATCGCTCAATGATGAGCGAGCAGCCGTGAGCTCTGGCCACGAGGGCCATGCGGTCGGCAGCATCAACCTCACGCTCACGTTCGCCAATCGCCACGATCACCTTTCCACCTTCGATGAGTTGGACCAAGATGCCCGCGGCGATGGCGATTTCATCCTTGCAGGCGCTGAGGGGAACAATCGCTTGACGAAGACGTGAGCTGGGCAGCGTTCTGGCGATGAAATACGCATGCAGACCTGAGCTGCTCATCACGCAACCCTGATTAGCCGTGTGCGCTGCGTAATTTCGGGTGACCTGGGCTGGAGACACCGAAGCGTCAGCGGCCCAACCTTCTTCGGTGAGTTCGGCGAGGAGACGCCGCAGCGGAGGGAAGGCCGGAATGGGCTCCGCCAAGGCATCAGGCCCGAGATCTCCGAGGGCCTCCACAAGGCCAGCCAGCGCGGTGAGGGGAATCTCCAGGCGGCTGCGACCTGCGGTTAACCACGCAAAGCAAGGGTCTAGGCCGATGGTTGCCACGATGGCCCCCTTGGGGATGGATGAGAGCTCAAGGTCGCGCTCTTGGAGGCCCACGCTGGCTAGGTGATGAGGGCTTGTCCAGGGGAACAGACCCTTGACGTCATAGGTGTTGAGGACACCCCAGCCAAGCCGGCTCGCCAGTGCTTGAAAAGACTCGCGGTAGTGCTGATCCAGGAGGCCTCTACCCACCAGCACCGTGGCCGAGCGCAATGAACGCACCGCTTCGATGAGTGCCTGGCTGGGTGCTGCTGCTGCTGGGGCCTGCTGCACTGCGCTGCCTTCGAAACCTTGAACTTCCAGGCCGGGCAGGCCGAGGAGTTCCGCGGCCTTGGCGAAGCTGTTCAAGAGATCAGCATCCACCGAAAGATCAGCCTTGAGCCCGCTGCCCGCAGCGGCGACGGTGAAGCGAGACCTAGTCACCCGGAAATCTGCTCGAGTGGCAATCGGTCGCTTTCCTGGGGTTGGCGGCCGATGCGGAGGGGGCTCAGCGGGGCATCCACCAAGAGGATGCGCTCTTGGCGAATTCCCTGAGCACTCAGCCAGCGCCGCCAAGGTTGCTGGCGGTCCATAGCTGCATCTTCATACTCAGCCCAGGCCTGAAGAGCATCAAATGCTGCGAGGCTGATGGCCTCAGTGCCATTGCGCATGGCAACGTCAAAGCCGGCAAAGAGGCGTCCACCGGACTCGGCGAGTGCATCTCGGCCGATGCTGTTCAGCGCATCGAGGGCATCGCGTGAAGTCCCCGGAGGGCCCACGAGCTGTTCATGGACGTAACAAGCACCCGAGAAGCCTTCCGTGGTGAGTTCGTCAATGGACTTAGTCCAAACTTCTGGAACGCAGATGCGATCCATGCCACCGCGGCGCAGGGAGGCAGCTTGCTCCCACCAGGCCTCGAGGGTGGGGTCTTGTCGATTGGGGCGAGCAAGTTCAATTGCTAAGTTGCTGGCCAAACCCGCCCAATCATCGAGCTCCCAGAGGTTGACTACCTGAGGCCAGGGACCGGTGGAACCCACGGAGGCAAAGACGCCAAAGCAGCGCTGATTTCGCTCACGGATGGCTTCGGGGACCCAGTTTGCCGTCATGTGGTGCATGTAGCGAGCACGGCTATGGCCAGCGATCTCGATGAATTCGTGGATGTAGATCTTCTGAGGCATGCGCTATCCCTTCTGACGCAGGGCCAACCTATCGCCCTGAGTGCCCGAGGGCTCGCCTTGATCCGAGCCCGGCTTGAATCTCTCTAGGCTTGTGCTCCATGACGACTAGCCCTCAGGCTCGACCCAGCGCTCACGCTGCTGTCGCAGGCCGCGAAGCAGAACTTGGCGCACTTACGGACGCCTTGCGGCGTGCGATTGATCTGCAGGTCATCGTGGATGCACCTGCAGCAGTACTGGCTGAATCGGCGGCATTGGTAGAGCGCGCCGCAGACCTCCTCGCAGCCTTTGAGACCAGCCCCCGACATTTTCGCTTCGTCATACCGACGGGTGACGAGATCGCTCCCGAGGACGGCTGGGTTATGACCGATGGCATGCCCTACGACGTCGTGGTGGGTCGCTACAACCCCATTGCGCCTCCCGTGAAAATCTGGATTGAAGGGGAGCGGGCCTATGGGCACTGCAAGTTTGCTCACGCCTACGAGGGCGCTCCGGGCTGGGTTCATGGTGCAGCCATTGCCGCTGCCTTCGATCTCGTCTTAACGGCGGCAAACCATATTGCCCAGGTAGCTGGACCAACGGTGTGGCTGAAGATCAATTACCTGAAACCAACCATGCTTGATGAGGAATGCGAATTTGAAGCCTGGATTGAAGAGCTTGGTGAACGCCGCGTAAAGCCACGTGGCCGCCTTCTTCAAGGTGGTGTCGTCAAGGTTGAAGCTGAAGGAGAGTTCGTCGTCATTGGCGGAGAAGCTCGTCGTGAGCGCCAAGCGAAATTGGCAGCCGAGCGAGGACTGTCCACTTCGTGAGCGAAGCACAGCGCTTCGAAATTTCCGTGAGCCGATGGATTGGTCCTCTGCTGGTGATCTTCTTGGGAGCGACTCGACCTAGGCGTTGGGCCGCAGTGAGCAAGGAGAGTATTCAGGTGCGCATGGGCTTTGGCTTTTCTGCGCGAATTGAACGCGCCACGATCACGAAGGCCGAGCTCGACACTCGCTTGGTCACGAGCTGGGGAGTTCACGGTTGGCGTGGGCGCTGGCTCGTGAACGGCGGTTCGCGAGGGATGCTTTCCTTGCAGGTTGACCCTCGCCAAGAGGCCAAGGTGTTTGGCTTCGGGGTGAAACTCAGCGCACTGCGCCTGAGCATGGAAAATCCCCAGGGCCTGCTCTTAGCCCTGGGTACTTAAAGCAGCGCTAGTCGCGCCTTTGGGCTTTCCCAGTCAATATCCAAACGATGATGGGGGCCTTCGACGCTCAGCGGTGTGGCAAAGGGGTCGGGGATGCTGAGGGGCTTATCCAATTGAGGAATGAGTTCCCTGATGCGTTCAACTTCCGCCCATTCAGGTGAGCCATAGAGCGAGAGATCATCAGAGAGCACACAGTAGGCACCAATGCCCAAGATGGCATCAGTCAATACGGCACGTTCGTGCTCATTGAGTTGGGTGTCGCTGGGTCGCAGCAGGAGACAGTCAGGATCGTTGATCCACCAGCGACGGTGCATCTCGGCGCGCAAGGCACTCTGCTCGACCGCATTGCGACAGCCCACGGAGGACTCAGGGAAACCCGGCGGATAGAGACGGGGCTGCCAATAGGGGGCTACATCTTCAGAGACCCTCATTGCATCCACCAGCCCGACGGCCGCCACCAGAGGGGAGCCACAGCCAAGGAGGAATGCATCCTCACCAATACCTTCTCGGATTGCGGCGAGACCCATGCGAAGTGCCTCTTGACGAAGGACGCGGTCGCCGCCTTGACGGAGACCTTCTATGGCAGCGGCAAAGAGAAAATCAATCTTGAAGTAGCTAAAACCCTTCGCACGAAGTTTTGCGTAGGTCTCGCGGAGGTGGTCGAGGACGTCCTCGCGGGTGGTGTCAAGGGCGAAGACTCGACCTGCCTCCCCACCCCAGCCGAAGTGCTGTAGCGCCACCCGGGGCATGCCGTGCGCTTCTCGTAGCAACCATTCAGGGTGGCGCCTCGCGAGTTCACCACCAGCAGTGGCGAGAAAGGGTGCAGTCCAAATTCCTGCTCGCATGCCAAGCTCACCGATTTCCTTAGCGAGGCTTTCGATGGGTACATCAAACTGATCACTTTGTTGATCCCAGATCCCAATTTCGCGTTGCCAGCCATCATCAATTTGGACAAGGTCGAGGCCGTGTTGGTTGGCAAGACTCATATTGGCGCGAATGTGTGCGGGGGTGACTTCTGCAAAATATTGATACCAACTACACCAACCCAACAGCGAGGGGCCGTCATTGCGCGCAGCAGCTTTTGCGACTTGGTCATGCAGGTCGTCGCCGTAAAGCGTCCCTAGGCGCAGGCTTTCGCCGAGCTCGAGGGGATGGGATTCGAGGTCAAAACTCAGGGTGATCGAAGCTTGCTCATCCACGCTGAAACTTGCTAGCGGGCCGGAAGGCTCTACGACGCCAAGCAAGCCGGCATCGGTATTGATGAACCCGTCAGCAATGACTCGCCGGCCAGCATCGGAAGGCTGCGCCATCATCTCGGCGCGATACCAGCGCGGTGCAGCGGCTCTAGCGCGACGGATGTCGCTAGGCGAACTGCGCCGCACGGTGGACCAGGACTGCCAGCCCTGTTCAATCATCTGCGTTGCCTGTTGGTCAAGCAGCAGGTCGACCCTCTTGGGCTTTGCGCTGGCCCCTGATTGCTTGATGAGCGTTAGCTGCCTGGCGCTTTCCCGGTGATCCACGTGGAGCTCGAGACCCTTGAGCTCTCGTCCGGATTCATCGAAGACGCGCGATTGAAGGATCTCCGGGGAGTTCATGCCACCAAGATATCTCGGAGCTTTAGGGCAAATCTGGGCGCGGATGGGTTTTGAGTCCCGCAAGTAAGACCTCAGCCAGGGCCGGGTAAGCGCCACCGGTGAAGTCGAGCCCAGCGAGTTCTAGGGTCACCGAACCATGAATGGATGCCCAGGTGATCTGGGCAACTTCTATAGCGCTGCGCTCTGTGACGATTTTGGCATCCAGGAGTCTTTGGCAGGTGGCGACCAGTGCAGCGAAGCTCTTGAGCGCCGCAGAGCTGGCTTCCTCGGAGGCATGTAAGCCAATACCGCTTCCCGTGAACATCAGTCTGTAGGTGGCCGGTCGCGCGAAGGCCAGCGAGCGGTAGCGCTCGCCTGATTGGGCATAGGCCAACAGCGGGTCGGGATGAGATCCCACCATGCGCAATTCGTGCTCAAGCGTGGAGAAGGCTTCGAAGAGGAGGGCGTCAAGTAAACCGTCCTTGGAGCCGAAGTGGTGATAAATGCTCATGGGGGCAACGCCCGCTAGCTCCGCGGTTCGTCGCAGGGTTAGGGCATGGAGTCCTTGATCTTCAAGAAGTTTCCCCGCGGCTTCGAGCACCTTGGCCGCCAAGTCACCTGGCGTGCTGCGCGGGGCTGGAAGGAGTTTTGCAAGCATGCACTGATCATAGGTCATTGTGCTACTCAACTAGAACACTGTGCTAATCTTAGCTTTTCCAGCATTGCAGAGAAAGGTAAGCCATGGGGCAAGCAGACGCATTGAACGCTCAGAGAGCCTCAGGGCCAAGATCAAGGAGCCCTTGGGTGGTGCTGCCCGTGCTCTGTCTCTCCGTGTTCTTGGTTGTGGTTGACAACACGATTGTGAATGTCGCCTTGCCACAACTGGCACACAGTCTCAAAAGTTCAAACTCTGGCCTGCAGTGGATTGTTGATGCCTATTCACTGCCCTTCGCAGGACTGCTCCTTTTTGGTGGCGCCTTGGGAGATCGCATCGGCCGCAAAACGGTCATGCAGTGGGCCCTTGTTGGTTTTGGGCTGACGTCCATACTTGCTTCATTTGCCAGTAGCACTGGCCAGCTGATTGCTGCTCGCGCCTTGATGGGTGTTACCGCCGCCTTTGTCTTCCCCGCCTCGCTGGCTATCCTCACGCATATTTTCCAGGATCCGTCAGATAGGGCCAAAGCCATAGGGGCTTGGGGGGCGACTTCAGGACTTTCCGTAGCACTCGGCCCGATAGCGGGCGGCGCCTTGCTGCAGCATTTTTGGTATGGATCAATATTTCTCGTCAATGTTCCCATCGTCCTGGCCACGGTGATCTTGGGACATGCCCTTATCCCAAACTCCAAGTCGCCGTCCTCGCACTCCTTCGACTTCCGTGGAGTAGTCCTGGGCTCAAGCGCGGTGACGGCTTCGGTGTTTACGATCATCCAGGCCCCCACGTGGGGCTGGGCTTCACCGCAGGCTCTCGTTGCCTACGTCATCTCCATCATCCTGCTCGTACTCTTTGTTCTCCTAGAGCTACGCACAGAAGGGCCCATGCTTGATGTCCGTGTGTTTCGCAATGCGCGATTCTCAACGGGTGCCATGGCGATTGCGGTGGGCTTCTTTGTGCTCTTCGGCTTCATCTTCTTGGTCACGCAATATTTCCAACTCGTGCAGGGCTACTCCACCCTGTCTGCCGGAGTTCGCACCCTGCCCTTTGCCATCACCATGGCGGCGACAACGCCCCTGTTTGCTGTACTTGCGCTGAAGATTGGTACCAAGATTGTGGTGAGTTTCGGCCTCTTCATGATGACGGCCGCCATGCTTATGGCGGGCTTTCTACGCGCTGAATCTTCCTACCTTGGCATTCTGGTGATCTCGATGGTGATGCTGAGTTTGGGACTTGCGTCGATTACCGCGCCAGCATCGGCTGCGGTCATGGAGTCGCTGACCCCTGAGCAGCTTGGTGCGGGTTCAGCGGTAAACAATGTGACGCGTGAGCTCGGGGGAACGCTTGGAGTGGCTGTGGTGGGCTCGGTCTTCGCGTCGCTCTACGCACCAAAGCTTCGCGAGCTCTGGCAGCACTATCGGGTTCCAGCGCATTTTGTTGATCAGGCCAGCGCATCCATGGCAGCGGCCGTTCAGGTTGCTTCCCACGCTCCGAGCTCGGCACAAAGCGCTTTGGCGCAGGGTGCAAATCAGGCATTTATGGCTGGATTCAATATCGCTTGCTTTACCGCTGCAGGCGTAGCCTTTATCGGTGGCGTCATTGCTGTCCGCTTTCTCCCAGCGCGAGCGGCAGCGGCCGAATTTGACGATTTCTCGATCGCGGCAACGCAAGGCTAAGCAAGGGCAAAAGCCCCTGACTTGGCGGAGTCCTACGATCAAGCCATGGAGATTTTGGGAAGGGCTGGCCGGCGACCTCGCTCGCTACTGGCCCTTGTCCTCTTGGGGCTGACACTCTCCGCTTGCGTGAGTCACACGTCGGCTCCTCGCCAGTCGCCTAGGAAATCTGCTACCCAGCAGGTGAGTCCCGTGATGCTCGCTGATGCCTTACAGGCGAAGCGTGCGTTTCGGCAGTTGTTGGTTTCTGGAGTCCAGCGCTGCACGCGTGATCTCGCTGCACTCAGGACTGCGGAATCGAGTTTTGGCCAGCCCTGGGCAACTCGTGGAGCAGTTGATGAGGCGATGAAAAGTTGTGCCGTTTTGCGCTTAGCGCAAGACCCATTGCTCCCCGATGGTGCACCAGGGCTTTCGCATGACCTTGACCGTGATCTCGAAATCATCGTGATGGGCTCTTCGCCTCAGGCCCAGGCCGCGACCGCTCGCCTCGAAGCTCATGAAAGCTCGCTTGCTTTTGCGGTGAGTCGCGTAATTCTTGACCCACCGAGCCTGGCGCGTAGGGCCCAGAGAATGCTGGAATGGCTGACGCGAGCTTGTGTGCCTAAGGCGCAAACCCAAGGATCGATCACGGCAGATCGGAAGAGCGTCGTGTAGGGAAAGAGTGTTCAGAGCCGTGTA
>CAZTQJ010000051.1:0-8159 GCA_964615615.1 uncultured Acidimicrobiaceae bacterium | reverse complement strand
TACACGGCTCTGAACACTCTTTCCCTACACGACGCTCTTCCGATCTCACGTAGCCAGTCGAGCGCGCGCTCCACTTCGTGGATTTCGCCATCCACTTCGCAAACAATCCAACCAACGTGCTCTTCAATCGCTGCGCGACGGATATTGGGGGAAACCTGAAACGCTCGCACCATCTCGGCAAGCATGGCGCGACGGACCAAAGTCTCGGGGAAGGTCATCTTGACCCTGATCGATTCCATGGGACTCACCTTAGGACCCCACCAACTCGTAGAGCACGTGATCAAGATCGGCCACCATGCCAGTGTAGAAAGGTCCAAACTCGGCATAGTGCGTTGAGCCCTCATCGAAGCGCATCGTGTAAACGCAGTCCTTTAGGTCACCAAGATCACGGCCGAATAGCGTGACACCCCACTCCCAATCGTCAAGCCCCGTGGAGGCAGTCACAACCTGAAGGATCTTGCCTGCGAAGGCCCGGCCGGACTTCCCGTGCTGGCGCATGAGTTGTTCACGATCTTCATAGGACAAGGCATACCAGTTCTGCTCAGGATTTCGGCGTTTGCTCATGGGGTAGAAGCAAAATGCTCTGAGCTCCCCAGGTGGCAACTCAGGGTAGAGACGAGCCTGACGCATAGCCTCGGGCGTGCCGGCGGCATACTCGCTTACTTCAGTCATGGAAACAAAAGACTCCGACACAGCAAGCCCGGCACACTGGATGCGGGATTGGAATCGTCGCTGGGACCACGGGTCCTGGCCGAGCAACATAAATGCCAAGTCAGCCTTATGACCCAAGATCGCTGCGCTAACGAGCTGATTGCCCTCCGCCACAGCTTCTTTGGCGGCCTGCTCCACGATGGAACGGTCCACCGGGCCATCTACCTTCGCAAAGAGGTGGAGGACCGTGAGGCCCTTCGGGGTCAATATTCCTTGTTCGCCGGCTTGCTCCATGGCCTCCATCCTACGGCCATCATCCTGAGGCCTTTCTCATCACCGACTTTGGGATTTTCGGCCCTAAGGCAGCCGATACATCTTGAGTAGTTTGGGAAAGTAGCCTGAAATTTCGACTGCTAAGAGGAGAAAAACATGACCCGCAGTACATTTCGCACAGCCCGTATCGCCCTGACACTTGGAGCAGCCCTCGCGCTTGGCTCCATGGGCGTCAACCGCCTCATTCCGCCAGCGGCAGCGGCAGCGGCCCCGAGCACCTCGACGGGCGAAACCTGCACGCAGGTTGGCACCGGTGCTGCTGACACGGTGACCATCGCTGCAGACAACGTTGTCTACTGCGGCCTCGGTGGCAACGACGCCATCACGGTGACCGGGAACAATGACATCGTTGACGGTGGCGCCGGAAATGACACCATCACCAGCGATAGCAGCCCTGACACCCTCGAAGGTGGAGCAGGGAATGACACGCTGAATGGTGGTGGTGGCGATGACAGCCTTGATGGCTTTGCTGGCAATGACGTCATTACCGGAGACGCAGGAAGCGACTCCCTAGACGGTGGCACAGGCAATGACCAGGTCAATGGCGGAACTGGTGATGACAACCTGCTTGGCAGCGTCGGAAACGACGTTCTCAGCGGAGATGATGGCTCAGATGTCATCGACGGCGGCGTAGGTAACGACACGGAGTCCGGAGGTGCCGGAGCAGACCTAGTCATCGGTGGCGCGGGCAAAGACAGCTTGTCGGGAAACAGTGACGACGATGTTCTTGACGGTGGCGACCAAAACGACACGATTGGTGGTGGTACCGGCGCGGACATACTGCTCGGTGGCACCGGGAACGACGCTCTGACTGGGGATGACGGGAGCGACACCCTCCAGGGTGGAGACGGCAATGACACCGCCAACGGTGGATCCGGTGATGACAGCATTGATGGTGGTATCGGGAACGACAACCTCCAAGGTAGCGATGGTACCGATGTCCTCACCGGCGACGACGGAAATGACACCGAAGATGGCGGATCGGGCAACGATGTTGTTGCTGGTGGAGCTGGCAATGACAAGCTCCTCGGCTCTGCGGGTACCGATGATCTCGTCGGTGGCAGCGGCAATGACAGCCTCAATGGTGGGGCTGACGACGACACCCTTGAAGGGGACGACGGAAATGACGCTCAAGTTGGGGGAACTGGCACTGACACGGTGACCTATGCCGACCACGCGACAGCAGTGAATGCCAGCCTGGATGGCAAGAGTGGGGATGGATCCAGTGGTGAGAGCGACAACCTCGGCACCGATGTTGAAGACCTCATCGGTGGGAGCGCTAACGACAGCCTCACCGGTAACGCAACTGCCAACAGCATCGATGGTGGTGCTGGCAACGACACGCTCAATGGCCTTGCGGGAAATGACCAGCTGGTGGGTGGTAACGGCAGTGACACCATTAACGGTGGAGCTGGCGATGACAGCATTGATGGAGGAGACGGAAACGACAGCCTGAACGGTGACGACGGAAACGACAGTATCAACGGTGGAGCCGGTGATGACAGCGAGGACGGAGGAGCCGGTGATGATGCCCTCAGCGGTGGAGACGGAAACGACAGCCTGAACGGTGGCCCCGGTGCTGATAGCGAGGATGGGGGCAATGGCAGCGACCACTTCACGACTGATGGTCAAGACGACTCAACCGACGCAGGCAGTGGCGATTGGAGCAACGGCCAGCAAGATGACTAGCCGCTAGGGCCTTGGTGGCCCCAAAGAACTACGAAAAGCCTCCATCGCTAAGCGGTGGAGGCTTTTCTGCGCTTTGAGTCCGTTGATAAGAAAGCACCCAGCTTTGCGAGGGCAGCAGCCGCTTGAGCTAAGGGAGTGTTACGTACTTTGCTTTTCACCCCCATCGCTAGGCCGTGGAGTTGAGAACGCGGTAAGCGATACGAGGCGAGCTTGCGCAGGCTTTCAGGCATCTGCAACTCCTCAAGTATTTCCTCGTACTGGCGCTTCCTGTCGTCTGGGGAGCATCCCTTCGCCCAGGATTTACTCTCCTACGAGGGGAGTTGAAACCTCACCTGATATGCAGAAGAGGGCGCCCGAAGGCGCCCTCTTCGCTCGTTGATACCGCGCAGAGCGCAGATGATCGACTAGAAGTCGTCCATTCCGCCGCCTGGCATCGCGGGCAGGTTCTCCTCGGGAGCGTCCACAATCACGCACTCGGTGGTGAGAAAGAGGGCTGCGATCGAGGCTGCGTTCTGCAGAGCTGAACGCGTCACCTTCACCGCGTCAATAACACCGTTCTCAACAAGGTCGACATACTCGCCAGTTGCAGCGTTGAGTCCCTCGGAGGCAACCTTGAGGTTGCGGACCTTCTCTACAACGACGCCGCCCTCGAGGCCAGCGTTAATAGCAATCTGCTTCAGTGGCTCTTCGACGGCCTTGGCCACGATGCGAGCACCAGTGCCCTCATCGCCAGCAAGGGAGTCAGCAACCTTGTTGATCGCAGCCTGGCTACGTAGCAGTGCTACGCCACCGCCAGGCACGACGCCTTCTTCAATGGCAGCCTTGGTGGTGGAGACAGCATCTTCAATGCGGTGCTTCTTTTCCTTGAGCTCGACTTCAGTGGCGGCGCCAACCTTGATCACCGCAACACCACCGGACAACTTGGCAAGGCGCTCCTGAAGCTTCTCGCGGTCGTAGTCAGAGTCGGTGTTGTCAATCTCGGCCTTGATCTGGTTGATACGGCCCTTGATGTCGTCGTCATCGCCAGCACCCTCAACAATGGTGGTCTCATCCTTGGTGATGACTACCTTGCGAGCTGTGCCAAGCAGGTCAATGGTGACGTTCTCAATCTTGAGGCCGACCTCTTCGGTGACTACTTGACCACCGGTGAGAATGGCGATGTCCTGCAGCATGGCCTTGCGACGCTCACCAAAGCCAGGGGCCTTAACAGCGACGGAACGGAAGGTGCCACGGATCTTGTTCACGACGAGGGTTGCGAGTGCTTCACCCTCAAGGTCCTCAGCGATGATCACCAGGGCCTTGCCGGACTGCATCACCTTTTCCAAGATGGGAAGCAGGTCACGAACTGCAGTGATCTTCTGGCCAACCAGCAGGATGTAGGGGTCCTCAAGGACTGCCTCCATACGCTCGGGGTCAGTCACGAAGTAGGGGGAGATGTAGCCCTTGTCGAAGCGCATGCCCTCAACGAGGTCCATGTCCATACCAAAGGTCTGGGACTCTTCAACGGTGATCACACCGTCCTTGCCCACCTTGTCGATGGCCTCGGAAATCATTCCGCCAATCTCCGTGTCAGCTGCCGAAATGGAAGCGACCTGAGCAATCTGCTCCTTGGAGTCCGTGGTCTTGGCAATGGCGTGAAGAGACTCGACGGCGGCGATAACCGCTGCTTCAATGCCCTTCTTCAGCGACATGGGGTTGGCGCCTGCAGCGACATTGCGCAGGCCCTCGCGGACCATGGCCCAAGCGAGAACAGTGGCCGTGGTGGTGCCGTCACCGGCAACATCGTCGGTCTTTTTGGCGACTTCCTTGACCAGTTCGGCGCCGATGCGCTCGTAGGGATCCTCGAGGTCGATCTCCTTAGCAATGGAGACACCGTCGTTGGTGATCGTGGGGGCTCCCCACTTCTTGTCTAGGACCACATTGCGGCCCTTTGGCCCGAGGGTCACGCGGACCGCATCTGCCAGTTGATTCATGCCGGACTCAAGAGCCCGCCTTGCTTCCTCGTCGAACGCGATGAGCTTTGCCATGGTTCTGCTGCTCCTTTACCGGGGTGCACTGGGATAGCTACACCGTCTGGGGGACTCCCATCCTAGCGCACTCGTTAGCACTCATGTCAGGCGAGTGCCAGAGGCCCGCAGCAGCCAAAAAGCGGGCCCTTTGGCGATAAAGAGGGCTAGAGGCTCAGCCGCCAGCAACAGCCGGGACAATGGAAATCGTCTGGCCATCGCTCACGGGTGAATTCAAGCCATCAAGGAAGCGAACATCCTCTTCGGCCAGAAAAACATTGACAAAACGGCGAAGTTCGCCAGCTTCATCGAAAATCCGGTCGCCAAAGCCTGGATGGGCGCCTTCAAGGCCGCGAAGTACCTCGCCGACGGTGCTGCCGTCAATGGTCAGCTCTCCGACGCCGCCGGTGAGCTGCCGTAATTGGGTGGGGATACGAACTGTTGCCATGATGATTGCCTTTCCTTGGGTTAGTGATCGAGACTGTGGATGCCCACCGCGGCATCAAAGGCCGCGAGGGTAGGAGCGATGGTGTGCGTGGGAGCCACTGAATCTCGCAGCGCCTCCACGGTCTTGAGTCCGTGTCCGGTCACGAGGGCAACAACGCGCTCATCACGCCGGATCACCCCCTCAGCGGTCAGCTTGGCCAGGGTGGCAATCGTCACGCCACCAGCCGTCTCAGCAAAGATGCCCTCCGTGCGGGCGAGCAGCTTGATCCCCTCGATGACTTCTTCGTCGGTGACTGAACCGATGGCGCCACCCGTACTGCGCACTGCATCGAGGGCATACCAGCCATCGGCTGGATTACCAATAGCCAGCGACTTTGCGATGGTGTTGGGCCGCACGGGGCGAATCGCATCAGAGCCCTCGGCAAAAGCTGTGGCAACTGGCGAGCAACCTGCGGCTTGAGCACCAGAAATTCTCACGGGATGGGGCTCATCGATGAGACCGACCTTGGCGAGTTCCTCAAAACCCTTCTTCACCTTGGTGAGCTGCGAACCAGAAGCAATGGGGACCACCACGTGGTCAGGAAGCGTCCAGCCCAGTTGCTCGGCGACTTCAAAGGCCAGGGTCTTAGATCCCTCGGCGTAGTAGGTCCGGATATTGACATTCACAAAAGCCCAGGAGGGATGCTCGCTCGTCAGTTCCGCGCAGAGTCGGTTCACGTCGTCGTAGGAACCCTCAACCGCAATCACCGTCCCGCCGTAAACCGCGGTCATCATGATCTTTGCTGCTTCAAGGTCATGAGGGATAAGCACTATGGAAGCCATGCCAGCCCGCGCTGCGTGAGCAGCAACAGAGTTCGCCAGGTTGCCCGTTGAGGCACAGGCCGCAACCTTGAAACCGAGTTCGCGAGCTTTCGTCAGCGCCACTGAAACAACCCGGTCTTTGAACGAACCCGTTGGGTTAGCCGTGTCGTCCTTAATCCAAAGTTCTCCAAGACCCAACTCGGCAGCCAGACGATCCGCTTTGACAAGAGGAGTAAATCCAGCACCGAGATCTATGGCTGTGGCGTCATTGACTGGCAGAAGTTCGCGATAGCGCCACATAGAGCGCGGTCCCGCTTCAATGGATGCCCTTGAGATCGTCGACGCAATCGCCTCGTAGTCATAGGCCACCTCAAGGGGGCCGAAGCAAAAATCACAGACATGCAGAGCTTCGGTGGGGTATTCCCGAGCACACTCTCTACATCTCAGGGTGAGTGCCGTTGCCATGTATTTCCTCCTCATCGCACGGGCATTGGCACCCGATCTCGGCGAGATCCATAAGGAATCTCACCGATCTGGTTGCCGCGGCGTCGCTGGGCCCGTCCCTCAGCCGCTCTTGATGATTTCCCCATGATAGCCCCTCATGCCACAGGCAAGTCCAGTCTGAGACTCCAAAGCCCAGCCGGGCGCTAGAACGGAGGGCGGGAAACTCCAAGATTGGTAGATAATTCATGACCCCAGCACCCAAGACCTATCAGCGCTGGAACTTCAGCACTGAGGCTGTCGTCAAGGCCAAAGGATCTCGCCGAGTATCGGTAATCATCCCTGCCCGCAACGAAGAGGCCACCGTGGCTGACGTCGTCACGGCGGTAGCCGAGCCCCACGTCGCTAGTCGAGGGGGATCAGGACTGGTGGACGAAATCCTCGTCGTCAATGATGCCTCTACCGATGCCACCGGAACCGCCGCGGCTAACGCCGGCGCTCGGGTGATCCACCGCGCCAGTAGCCAAGGTAAGGGCTCTGCCATGGAGGCCGGTGTTGAGGCCGCTACGGGAGATCTGGTGATCTTCCTTGATGCTGACGTACTCAATACCAGACCTGATTACATCAGTTCGCTTTTGGGGCCCTTGGTCAATGATGACTCCATAGCCCTCGTCAAGGGTTTCTACGAACGTCCCCTCCACGATGCACCCACAGGCGGCGGCAGGGTTACTGAGCTCCTGGCACGACCCATTATCGATCTCGCCTTTCCCGCACTCTCTGCCATCCGTCAACCACTCGCCGGCGAAACAGCTGCACCGCGAGAGGTTTTGAGAAAATTTACCTTTGCCACCGGTTACGGCGTAGAGATCGGCTTGTTAATCGACGTCGCTTCAGCCTTCGGTGTGGACTGCATCGCCCAGGTAGACCTCGGTGTGCGCGTGCACCGTAACCGCCCGATGAGTGAACTGCGTCCCATGGCTACTGAAGTCCTTGCGGCCGCCCTCGAGCGTCAGCACCTCAATCTCCGAGACGGCCAAGAGCGCGGCTAGCCCGTGAAGTCAGGGCCAATAATGACGACGACATCATCACCGTTGGCCCCAGGAACGGGAACAGAATTCGTAAAAGCCGCCACCTTGTCCTGAGGGATTTTCAGGTCAGCGGCAATCTCTAAAGCCGCTTCTTTCTTGCCCTGGGCGAAGTAGACCGCAGAAGTCGTAATGGGATTGGTGGTGTTCACCGGTGGCAGGGCATTCCAACCCTTCACCTGAAGCGTCTGCGCTGCTGTCCCACCCGCACCCATGGTCGTGGTGCCATTTGCGACCTGCACCTTGACCAAGGAGCGCTGCTCGCTGGGGATAGACGTTGTCGTCACTGCGGTCGTGGTCGTAGTGGTGATGACTACGGCCTTGCTGGGAATCTTTCCGGCCACAGAAAAAGCCAGGAGTCCTACTATGAGCGCCAGACCAAGGACGGCGAAGGCCATAGGGCCATTCACCTTGCTGCGCTGAGGAGCTGGTCGATCGCTACTAGCCATCCCTTCAGCCTTACAGCGCAACGCAGGCCTTGCAAGTGTGGCCTGATGCCTAGAAGGCGATAGCCTCGACCCACCAGCCGGTGTGGCGCAGTCGGTAGCGCAACTGATTTGTAATCAGTAGGTCGTGGGTTCGATTCCCACCGCCGGCTCTCAGAGGGTTTAGCAAAAAAGATGCTTACCCTTTAGCAAAATAAAATTGTGCAATTGCTTGAGATCGGAAGAGCGTCGTGTAGGGAAAGAGTGTTCAGAGCCGTGTA
>CAZTQJ010000050.1:0-8176 GCA_964615615.1 uncultured Acidimicrobiaceae bacterium | reverse complement strand
GCCACCTGAGAGGGACTCCAGCCCGCATCATGAAGAGAGGCAAGAGCAATGAGCAGCGCTGCGGTGTCGCGCTCCGCTACCGCGCTGAGTACGGCAAGTGGTTCTGGTCGCTCTTCAACGAGGCCACCGGTGGCAGCAATCTGGTCGAGCGCGCTCAAGGCGTCACGCGCTGAACCGTGCCCACGGCGCACCGCGTCGTGAATGGCTTCGGTGGAGAGTCCGAGATCGGCCTTGGCAGCCACCTCATCCAAAAGACCCGCGAGTACGTCAGAGCCCAGGAGCCTGAACTCAAAGTGCTGGGTGCGGCTGCGGATGGTGGCCTTCACCTTCTCAGGGTCCGTGGTGGCGAGGACGAAGACGACATGAGGAGGTGGCTCTTCCAAGGTTTTTAAGAAAGCTGCCTCGGCTCCCGCAGAGAGCATGTGGACTTCGTCAAGGATGTAGACACGCCAGCGGCCAGGGGTTGCCATCGAGGCACTCGAGATCATTTCACGCATGGCATCAACACCGTTATGCGAAGCGGCATCGATTTCGGTCACGTCAAAAGAATTGCCGCGAACAATCTCGACACAAGAGCTACAGACGCCGCAGGGTTCACCTTCGGCGGGTGCTTCGCAGTTGAGCACCTTGGCGAGGATGCGCGCCGTGGTGGTCTTACCCGTGCCGCGAGGACCAGAGAAGAGGTAGGCATGACCTACGCGATCAGCGGCCACGGAAGCTTTGAGTGCTTGGGCAATGTGCTCTTGCCCGCGAAGTTCAGAAAAACGTCCTGGCCGGTATCGCCGGTAAAGGGATACGAAGGCTTCTTGCTCGCTGCTTGCCTGCTTCGCCATGTTGGCGAGCGTAGCCGGGGGGCGCTACTAAGGACCCGAGGCCCGGTGCGGTGACCAGGTTTACTGCGGCACACAGAACAACCCGCTGAGAGCTGCTGCCTTCCGACCCTGACTCGGTTCACGAGAGCCTGTTGCGCAGGACCCGGCCACCGCACCCGACCTTGGGAGCGCCTTCAGGCTAGCCCTCAAAACCGGACCTAGTCACGGGGGAAGTAGGGTAAACCTCCGTTGGCGGGGTTCTGTGAGCCCAACCAGCCAAGGAGGCGTGCGAGAGCGGCCGAATCGGCACGATTGGAAATCGTGTGTGGGGCAACCCACCGTGGGTTCAAATCCCACCGCCTCCGCCATGGAAAGCCAAGGATCTCTCAGCCATGAAGGGTCACCCTCGTGCTGAGCGACCTTCAGGCCATGGCTCTAGCCCTCGAGGAAGCCACCCAAGCCGGCCAAGCCGGAGAGGTTCCCGTGGGAGCGGTGGCCATCCTCCATGGCGAAGTCATCGCCCGTGCGGGTAACCGCCGGGAACGTGATCATGATCCAAGCGCGCATGCCGAAGTGCTGGTGCTGCGTGAAGCCGCCCGCCAACTGGGCAACTGGAGACTCGATGAAGTCACGGTGGTGGTCACCCTCGAACCCTGCGCCATGTGCGCAGGAGCAATGCTGAACGCAAGGCTCGGCCGACTGGTTTATGGCGCTGCCGATGAAAAGGCGGGAGCAGCGGGTTCGCGTTACCAACTGCTGAGTGATCCAAGACTGAACCACGAAGTGCCAAGCACAGTGGGTGTCATGGCCCAAGCATCGGCAGCATTACTGAAAAGCTTTTTCGCAGACCGCCGCTAGGCGATCAGGCTTAGGCCCGAACGAGTCGCCTAGCATCGCGATAGGTGAGCCAAGCCCCGGCATCAAAGTCGTAGATCTTGCACTTTCTCGAGTTCGAAATAAAGTCTCGAAAGCGCAGTGGGCCTTCGTGCACCACGTCAGGAAAGTTCTCCTTGATCGCAGCGGCAGCTTCTTCAAGTCGATACATGGGGATACGCATATCTACGTGGTGGGGCACGTGGACCATGATCCAGTGAATGAAGAAGTTGAGACCGCGAGGAGCGCGCAATACGGTGGTGCCCTCTACCTGAGCTTTGAACTTGGTCCAGTCAGCCTTGCGCCACCAACGGATATCTGGCGCCACGTGGTGGACATGGACAAAGGAACCAATGACATAGATAAAGGCCAAGAAGGGCAGGACTACGGTCCGCAGGTCAATCCAGACAACTCCGGCAATCGAGTGAGTGCGGGCTGCGCCAATGGCGCCAAAGAGTCCGAGCATGGCCAAGAAGAAGGCGCCAACAATGACGCGGTCACGGTTGACCGAGCGCGTCCAACGGGCAGGGGTCTTACCGACGATCATTTTCTTCCACCAGACCTGGTGCAAGAAGTAGAGGCCGGCGCCAAACCAAGACCACTCGATGCGGTGAATGAGTCGCTTAAAACGATTCATCTCCTCAAACTGTGCCGGCGTCGTCGGCTCCCAAACGAAGTCGTAACCCTGGCGCACAGTGAAGGCGTGGTGCATGCGGTTATGACCAAGGATCCAACCCTCAAATACATGAAGGCTGGGCAACATCGAGAGATGGCCAATGAGGCTATTGATCCGCTTGGACTTAAAGAGTGCGCCGTGGGCAGCGTCATGGCCCACGATAAAGAGTCCAGAGATCACGAGGGCCATTGCTATCTCGAGGACAAGGACCTCAAAAACATTGGTGACAAAAACTAAGGCGACGAGTAATCCGACATACATCACCGTGTCGCGACCGAAGTAACTCAAGCCACGCCAGGTGGGATTGTCATAAACCGAGTCCGGAATGATGTCGAGCACGGGCTTGAGTGAACCCGTGGCATTAGCGCTTGGCGTGCTCACCTCAGAGGTGGTGGACAAAGCGACTCCTTCCGAACAGCCAGAACTTCTTGCTGCATGGTGAACACGCTAACGGCTCTGGGGCCCAGATTGGCCACAGGAAGATCCCGTGGGCGCTGAACTATCGTGGAAGACGGAGGGGTGCCGGAGCGGCCGAACGGGACAGTCTCGAAAACTGTTGTGCCTTATGGGTACCGTGGGTTCAAATCCCACCCTCTCCGCCAGGAGTACCGGCCCGACCGGTGTGGGCGAAAGCCCCACCGGTCGCCGGTCGGAGTCATGAGTGCTCATCACGGGCACTCTCGAAGGCCAGGAGCAGCGATGACAGACAGCCAGGTCCCTACAAGCCGCAAGCTGCTCACCAGCATCCCTGGTCCCCGCTCTCACGAACTACAGCAACGACGCAAGGCTGCGGTATCGGCCGGGGTATCCCATGGTCTTCCGGCCTATATCGAAGCCGCCCATGGAGCCATCCTTGTAGATGTCGATGGCAATGCCCTGCTCGATCTTGGATCGGGAATCGCGGTCACCTCCGTGGGGCACAGCCCAAGCGAGTTAGTGGCGGCAATTAGTGAGCAAGCAGCAAAGCTCATTCACAGTTGTTTCATGGTGACACCTTACGAAGGCTATGTCGAGGTGGCTGAGGCACTCAATGCCCTGACGCCGGGCCAGCACGAGAAGCGCTCCGCCCTATTTAACTCTGGCGCCGAGGCCGTAGAGAATGCCGTCAAGGTTGCACGTCTTGCCACGGGCCGCCCAGCCATTGCGGTCTTTGATCACGCCTACCACGGTCGCACCAACCTCACCATGGCCCTCACCGCAAAGAACATGCCCTACAAGGATCGCTTTGGGCCCTTCGCTCCCGAGATCTATCGCGCGCCGATGTCTTATCCCTTCCACGACCCCGAAGGCATGACGGGACAAGAAGCTGCAGCGCGGGCCATCGAGCATCTCTCCACACAGGTTGGTGCACACAACCTCGCCGGACTACTCATCGAGCCCATCCAAGGTGAGGGCGGTTTCATTGTTCCCGCGCCTGGCTTCTTGGCCAGCCTCGCCGACTGGTGCACGCAAGAGGGAATCTTGCTCATCGCTGACGAGATTCAATCGGGTTTCTGCCGCACGGGTGCGTGGTTCGCCAGCGAACACGAGAAGCTCATTCCTGACCTCATCACCACAGCCAAGGGCATCGCCGGAGGCATGCCTTTGGCTGCATTAACCGGCCGCGCGGAAATCATGGATGCCGTCCATGAAGGCGGTCTTGGTGGAACCTACGGCGGTAATCCCGTAGCAACGGCGAGTGCGCTCGCGGCGATCACCATGATGCGCGAATCTGATCTCTGCGCCAAAGCCAGGGCCATTGAAAGCCAGGTGCGCAGCCAGCTCGATTCTCTTGTTCGCCAGTCACCACGGATTGGTGAACTGAGAGGGCGAGGAGCAATGCTCGCCCTCGAGTTCATCGACCCTCAAAGCGGCGCTGCTGATGCGCCAGCCGCCAAGGCCGTGGTGGCTGCCTGCAATGCTGAAGGAGTCATTGTTCTGAGTTGCGGAAGCTACGGCAATGTCATTCGTCTCTTACCACCCTTGGTCATTACTGAAGAGCAGTTGACTGACGGACTCAAGGTACTCATGCAGGCCATTCAAGACCTCGCCTAGGCAGGAGTGCAGGCGCCACTAGAAACGCTGGCGCGAGTGTGCTTTGCCTGTGCAAGAGCTCGGCTCACTGCCCCCATCGTCAGGGCGTAGCCCAGGCTGTTGGAGGATGCCGAGCGGGAGAAGACGAGACCAATCACCACGCCAGAGCGACCCACCAAGGGCCCACCTGAATTGCCGGCTTGCACCAGGCCATCGATTTCTTCAACCTGGCGGGTAACCAAGCTTTGCCCATAGATATCGCGACCAGCTGCGGGGAAGACTGCGGCAACAGCCGCGGGGCTGACGGTTAAGCCGCGATTATTGGGATAGCCAAGAATAACTCCACGCTCACCGCGAAGGACTGATGATTTTGCCAGCGTCAGGACTGGGCCCTGGGCTTGCGCAATCTTCAAGACGGCGATGTCGAGCTGGGGATTGAAATACACCAGTTTTGCTGACTCCACCCAAGTTTTGCCTTGGACAATTGAAGTCTTCGTACCGGCGACAACATGAGCATTGGTCACGATGAGATTCGGAGCAGCGAGAAAGCCTGAACCTTCGATGCCCAGACCACAGGCTGATCCCATCACTTTCACCACAGCCGGCGAGGCTCCGCGAGCCAGCGCGCTCGCCACGCTGCCTGCCGGTAGCGCTACGGGAGTCGCAGCAAGGGGTGGGAGATTAACGAAGACGGGTTGCAATCCCTCTGCGGCGAGAAAAGATTGCACCCTGTTTACGACCGCAGGCATAGGCGGCATGATGGCATCGAGCGAACGAATGACACTCGAACGTTCAAGGGCTGAGGCAAGAACAACGGATGAGGATTGCGCAAGCAAACTGCCGACCAACCACGCGGAGAGCAACACGGCGACAGCCGCAATGGCGGAGCCGACAAAGGAGTCAAGGCTGCCCAAATGCAACTTTCGCATCGTGGGATTGGACCAGATCCCGATAAATCGGCCCAGCGTCCCGCCAAGGCCAGCCAATCCCAGAACCAGCATGATGGTGATGGCGAAACGGGCCACACCAGGGTGCATGGCACCGGCAATGGGGAGGGCCAAGACGGCACCTATGGCGAAACCGAGCCAGAAGCCCGCAAAGGAAGAAAGCTGCACTAGGGCGCCAAGTTTGAGGCCATGAATGGCGCCGGCAATGACCGCCACCGCAAGGATGAGGTCAAGCCAATTCACTCCCTTGACGGTAGACGAAGGGAGGGCACTCTGCCGTGCACGGCGAGAGGGCTCCATCCCGGTATGGTTCTCGCCATGTCCATCGGCCGCCTTCGCAGTGCTCTCCTTAGCCTGAGCCTCTTGGCCGGCCTTGCGGCGGGCTGCACGAACCACTCGGCACCCAAGGCATCAAGCACGACCAAGGTGAGCCTTCAAGTCCTGAGCGGCCAAGGACAATTACTGTCAGATCCAGCCATCAATCTGCGTGCCCTGGCCTGTCCTAGCGAAGATGGCTGCATGGCCGTTGGTAGTGGTGCATCCGAGTCCCCTGCTTGGTTCCAAAGCAGCCAAGACAGTCCCTGGCTGCCATCCAAGGTCCCCAATAACTCAGCCGATCTCTATGCCTTGGCTTGTAGCGCTGCTGACTTTTGTATGGCTGGAGGCAGCGACCGGAACGTCTTCAGCCCCACTCCCCAACTCTGGCGCAGTGTTGACGGTGGCCAAGCTTGGATCAAGACAACATCACCGCGCAGTCTCGGGACGGTGCAGCGCATCGCTTGTAGTTCGTTGGCCTGCGTGCTCATTGGCCTCAATGCCCAAGGCAACTGGAGCGCATCAACGAAAGATGGCGGTCGAAGTTGGAGTGCGCCCAAAGTTCTACCGGCGGCCTTAGTAGCCGCGGGAGGGATCAGTTGTGAGTTCCAGCGCTGCATCGTCGTGGGCTTCGGCCCTGACAGCACGGGGAACAATGTCGCCGTGATTGCGAGCAGCACTGATCTTGGTGCTCATTGGAAACTCCGTGATGCTTCGGGTATCAGCCCCCTCTACGGCTTGAGTTGTAGGGATGCGCAACATTGCGAAGCGGTTGGCATCTCCTCGGAGCTTTCGACGGATGGATCGACACAGCGCAGGGCCATCCTCGCCTCGGGATCTTTCGCTGCTGCGTGGCACCAAAAAAACTCAAGGCTTCTTGATCCGCTAGTAGCCGGCTACGCACTCAGCTGCGAACACCTGAGCAACTGCGTGATCGGTGGCAGTACGAGTAGCGGCAGTCCAGCTATTTCCCAAGCTGCATTAGGCACCCTCCTCCAAGGCAAGCTAGAGCTCATTCCCTTGACCTATGCACCCGCAGCCATCGCCGCAATTGCCTGCCCCGGCTCGCTGAACTGTCGGGCACTAGGTGCTCGCAGTGTCATCACCTTCAAGCCCTAGCGCAGGCTCCTAAGCCTTCAGAGAAGCCAAGACCAAGCCTGGGAGCTTCATCCAGGAAGGCGCAGCTTCGAAGGCAATCAACTTCGGCATTACCTTCGCGGCATTGCGATGCGTGGCAAACCAGGGAGGCTTGGGCTTATTCGTAAAGGGGCCGCGCACCACAGACTTCTGAGGGTGATCAAACATGAGGGCATTGCCCACGAAACCATTGCCCGACTGAATGTCATTGCGGGCATGCCCGGGATAGGCGCCCCAGGTGGTCGTGCCGAGAGCGAAGGCCAGGGCGTGGAAGAGATTTACGCCGATGGCGCCGTAACGCAGATTCGCCACAGCGCTTTCCACCGCATCACTCGTCGCTGGATCTTCCAAACTCTTTGGGCTCACCAAAATGGTGCTGGAGAGTGTTCCCCAAACCACGTCATTACAGAAATCAACAGCAGCATCAACGAAGGAAGCAACATCTGCGGCCTCGAGAGCAGTGACCGAGGTTAAGGAACAGAAGGCTTCGACGTTGAGGCAGATGTCGCCGACTTCCTGGGGATTGACATCAGTGATGACGGTCCAAGGCAGTTGCTGGTCATGGGCTTCACCAATTTGCAGGGCCTTGGGGTGAGCATCGATGAACTGCTGCCAACGATCACGAGCACCGGGATAGTAAGCATCTCGGGTGGGCAAGGTCGCCAGCACTGCGCTGAGCCGCTCCAGGAAGTCTTCGCGCTGTGCCCATTTCGCCCAGGTCACGATGACCCTTGGGGTCAAGCAGTTGAACCCGGCATTGTTCGCCAGCATCGTGGCCACATGTTCGGCCTGGTAATTGAGTTCGGCCTCCGTCCATTGGCCAGGAACAACAATCACGGGTGAAACCGATCCCAGTTCGCAGCTCATGGGCTTATCGAGCAAGGGCTCGTCAGCAGCCTTGCGCTTCGCACCTGCTTCACCCAGTCCAAAAACAATCGCATCATGGGTCTTGTCCGAACCGGTCACATGGATTTCGGAAATTGACGGATGTGCCGTCAGGAATTGGCCCACTTCAGGTCCACCGCGAACGATACGGAGATAGCCAGCCTCAATCAGGCTGGCCATCGCACGCTCCCAATGGGGAAGGAGATATTCGTTCACCGGATTGGCCTTCATGACAACAACCTTGCCCTCAACGAAGAGTTTGGAGAGCACGTCGCGCGGTCCTAGTGACGCAACATTTCCCGCACCAAGGACCAGTGCTACGCCGGCATGGGCTTCGGGATCACGATATGCAGGAGCCATACCGGAAAGGCAGGATGCTTCGGTGACGCCTGGCTCCATCCAAACTTCACCTGTGGTCTTGGCGTAGAGGAGCTTGTCCAAGGCAGAAGCGGGAAAGACCTGAGCGATGAGTCGGCCATCAGGGGCAGTCCGAAATGGACCGGGAACCTGAGGTGCTC
>CAZTQJ010000049.1:0-8185 GCA_964615615.1 uncultured Acidimicrobiaceae bacterium | reverse complement strand
GATAGCTTCAGGTGACTGGAGTTCAGACGTGTGCTCTTCCGATCTGTATTGACCTCTGATGCTTCAGGGGACGTATGGACAGCGGTGTCTTCGGGCGTGGCGGTCAACCTGAACATGGTGGCCTGCCCAACGGTGAGCACCTGCATCATTGTTGGCGACGGGGGAACGATTTTACTGAGTCAGGCCCCGTTCACCAGTTTTGCTCCCATGACGGCGAAGCCGGCAGTGTCCGATAACTTGAACGCACTGCGCTGCCCAAATCCAAAATATTGTCTCGCCGTTGGTGATAATGGAAAGTTAGTGGAAGCAGCCACTCCTTTTAACAACAGCAGCAAGGCCTCGAAATGGAAGTCTTTGGTCCTGAAGGCTGGGCAAAATATCACGGGTGTGGCCTGTCCTGCGCTGTCCAAAGTTTGTGTTGCTGTAGGAGCTAACGGCCTCTTTCTCTCGACAACCAAGTCAAATGTCGTTTCTTCGAAATCATGGATTACGGCTAGGACGAAACTTTCCTTTGATCTCCTGAGGGTTCGTTGCTCACTGAAGACCAGTTGCGTCGTCGTGGCTCCCGGCCACCTAGCCCTAGCGACCTATTCCAAGATCAAGAAGCGCTGGGCTCTAGCCCTCGTCGGCTAAGAGCGTTTCCTGCGCTGAGGCGGCAATTGCTGACTCAAGAGCCGGTAGCGTGCATGCATGGCTTCTTCACCGGCATCTTCACTGAATGGTCCTCCCATAGACCCCGTCGAGCGCTTTAGGGGGATGGATTCCCCGGCTTGGGAAGCTCGCGGCTCTTGGACTGATATTAGTTTTGAGGTCGCCGAGGGGATCGCAAAGATCACCATCTGTCGACCTGAACGGCGGAATGCATTTCGGCCACAGACTCTGTTTGAGCTAACCGAGGCATTCACCCAAGCGCGTGATGACACTTCGGTAGGGGCGATCATCTTGACCGGTCAGGGTTCGGATGCCTTTTGCTCAGGAGGAGATCAAAAGATTCGAGGTAACGACGGCTACATCGGAGACGATGCCGTCGGACAGCAAGGCGTAGGTCGCCTCAACGTTCTTGATCTGCAGATTCTGATTCGCCGTATACCAAAGCCCATCATCGCCATGGTTGCTGGCTACGCCATTGGCGGCGGGCACATCTTGCATCTGGTCTGCGATCTATCACTCGCGGCTGATAACGCCCGCTTTGGCCAGACCGGGCCCATGGTGGGGAGTTTCGATGGGGGTTATGGATCGAGCCTCCTGGCACGAACCATTGGCCTCAAGCGCGCGAAGGAGGTGTGGTTCCTCTGTCGTCAATATGACGCAGCCACGGCACTGGAGTGGGGCCTTGTCAACTGCGTAGTTCCTGTTGATGAACTTGAAGCAGAAACCATTGCTTGGTGCCGTCAGATGTTGACGCTCTCGCCCTTAGCGCTGAGAATGCTGAAGGCGGGATTTAATGCTGCCGATGATGGTTTGGCAGGCGTCCAACAACTTGCCGGTGACGCAACCATGCTGTTCTACATGAGTGAGGAAGGCCAAGAAGGGCGCAATGCCTTTGTCGAAGGCCGTGCCCCAGACTTCAGCCGTTTCCCTCGCCGGCCGTGACTCAAGGCGCTGCATCAACGAAACAGCCATCCCTAGGGCGCCTCCTACTGTCGGGCACGAGGCCACGCACCCTTCCTTCCTCACTTGTTCCCGTAGCGATAGGTACTGCTGTTGTCGCATCGGGCCTGCATTGGGGTCGCGTGGTCGCTTGCGCAGTCGTGGCCCTGTTTCTCCAGATAGCTACAAATTTCGCCAATGATTATTCCGATGGCGTGCGAGGCACCGATGACGAGAGGCGCGGGCCGCTTCGCCTTGTCGGCTCAGGACTCGTAAGTCCGAAAATTGTTGCGAGTGCAGCGGCAACATCCTTTGCTCTTGCCGCGCTCGCAGGGCTCTGGCTGGCCTCAGTGACGAGTTGGTGGCTGCTGCCACTAGGCGCCAGCGCCATTGCAGCGGGTTATTTCTACACCGGCGGCCCGAAACCCTATGGCTACCTTGGACTAGGCGAATGCTTCGTATTCGTATATTTCGGCCTCATGGCAACGGTTGGGTCGAGTTATGTGCAGGGACATGGCATTCCGAGTGAGTCTTGGTGGCTGGGCTCAGCAAGCGGTCTGCTCGCCGTAGCGCTCCTTGAAGCGAACAATGTTCGTGACCGTCCCGGTGACGAAAAGGTAGGGAAGCGCACCCTTGCCGTGCGGATGGGCTCTGCGCGCGCGCCTTGGCTCTATGTGCTGGCGGTCAATGGCGCGGCGCTAAGCCTCTGCGTGGCCTCATGGCACATGCACTGGCTCTTGGCGGTGGCGATAGGTCTTGTGCTTATGGCTATGAAGCCAATTCGCATCCTGCGCAGGGCAAGTGGACTTCCTGACTACATCGCCACCTTGAAGGCCACGGCAAGTTTGCAACTTGCCTTTGGCGCCGCGACGCTAGTGGTATTGCTGCTCAGCCCATTGCCTTAGTGATCACTAGGGGAAAGAAAAGCTAAGACCACCTCAACGCAGGCTTCGGGCTCTTGGAGCTGAGGGGCATGTCCCGCTCCTGCAATGACGACATGGCGCGCATGAGGGATGCGCGTGACCATGCGAGCCGCAATGTCGGTGAATTTTTCGTCTTGAGAGCCACTCACGAGGAGTACCGAAGCTTTGATATCGGGCAGCTTCGACCAGAGAGGCTCCATGCTGCCAGTCCCAGCCAGCCGGAGGGACTGGGCGAGTTCATGGATGCTGTGATCATGACGGCCATCGCGGGCGTAGGGGAGTGAGGCGATACCTGAGAAGATCTCTTGCGCGAGCCAGCGATTCAAAAAGGCTTCGAGATCATTCTCAGCTTCTAAGTGGTCAGCGAGTGCCATGTCTTGCGCGCGTCGCAGCTCGCGATCGGCATCGTTTTCAATGCCGGGCGTAGCAGAAAAGAGGATGAGGCGATCTAGGGCCAGGGGGAAGTCGATGGCCAGTTGCAATGCGCTTCGAGCTCCTAGGGAGTACCCAAGAAGGCTTCTGGCGCCTTGGAGCTGCTCATGGATTGCTCTGGCTGATTCAGGGATTGAACAGGCTGAGCCTGCATGGGGAGCATGACCGGGAAGGTCTAGGGCTATCCACGGGTACGATTCAGCCAGGAGCAGGCCGAAGGGTCCCCATGAAGTGGCGCTCTGAGTAAAGCCATGAAGACCGACCAGGCTGCTGGGTAAATGGGCCACGGAGGAAAGCGTAAATGATCGAGGCCGGACATCAAGCGAGTTTCTGCGCTTGCTTGATCGATGAGTGGATTGAACTGGGCATGCAGCATGTGGTGCTTTGCCCTGGGTCACGCTCAACGCCCATGGTCTTGGCCCTGGCATCTCGCCCTGAGATCATCTGCCATGTGCGCTTAGACGAGCGTTCGGCCGCCTTTTTCGCCCTAGGTTTAGCGAAGGCCACGCAGCTGCCGGTGGGAATACTGGTTACCTCGGGAACAGCAGCAGCCGAACTCTTTGCTGCCACCTGTGAGGCCGATTTGGGCCATGTGCCCCTCCTCCTGCTCACCGCAGACAGGCCCCCAGAACTGCAAGGGCTTGGGGCTCCCCAAACTATGGATCAAGTCGATCTCTTCGGAAGGCACATACGACGGGCATTCTCCGTCGACCCTCGAGATCTCGAGGCATCGCATTGGCGCGGACTCGCTCGAGAAGCTTTCGCCGGTGCTCAAGGTCTAGAGGGATTGCCGGGCCCGGTTCAGGTGAACCTGAGGTTTAGCGAGCCACTGGTGAGCTCGCCGGGCGACCTGCCCCTTCGTGAGCCTTTTGCCTCAATACCTGACGCTTCGCCCATCGTCAGCGCAGAAGCCATAGCAGGAGCTTGGTCAGCGATTTCTGGACTCCGGGGGCTGATTGTTGCCGGCGAGGCAGAGTATTCCCCTGAAGATGCCTTCGCGCTTGCTCATGCCTTGGGTTGGCCACTGCTCGCTGATCCTCGCTCGCGTACGCAACGCGCAGGCGAGGGCATTTGCGGCAGCGAGCTCATTGTGGCGGCTCAGCATCCAGCCTTAGTACCCGAAGCCATCATTCGCCTCGGAAGTCAGCCGACCTCAAAGACCGTGAATGCGATGATTGCTGAAGCTGCTCGTAGTGGAGCACCGGTGCTCTTGATTGACCACAGCGAGCGGCCCTTGGACCCCGATGGGACAGTGACGATGAGTCTCATTGGGCCGATGGCAAGCAACTTGCACCAACTGACTGAAGCGGTCGATCAGGCCATAGATGCGTCTTGGAGAGAGCTGTGGGCGAGTGCAGAAGGCGCGATTCAGCGCTATCTCGATGACGCTCTAGGGACTGAACTGAGTGAGCCTGCAGTGGCGAGGTTGATTTCGAGTCTTGATCTGGACTTGATGGTCTCCTCATCGATGCCCATCAGAGACTTGGAGACCTTTGCTGCCGCATCTTCGAAGCCTCCGAGGGTGTTCGCCAATCGGGGACTGAATGGTATTGACGGCGTGAACTCCACGGCCTTAGGGATAGCGGAGGGCACGCTTAAGCCACTCTTGCTCTCCATCGGAGACCTCGCCTTCCTGCACGACCTATCTGCGCTGCTTGATCAAGGCACTTCCGATCAGCTTGCCTGCACCGTGCTGGTTCTCGATAATCAAGGCGGCGGCATTTTCTCCTTCCTGCCTCAGCATGAGGTTTTGGATAGTGCAAATTTTGAAAGATTCTATGGAACCCCTCGCAAGAGTTCGGTGGCCGCTGTGGTGAGGGGATTTGGCATTGAACTGCACCAAGCCTCAAGGCTCGATGAGCTCTCCGATCTTTTGAAGCGCCACGGGAGCCAAGCAGGCTTTCGGGTGATACATCTTGCATTAGCAAGCCGTGAGGAGAACTTGAAACTTCATCGGGCCCTCGGCGAGGCTTCCAAAGCGGCTCTTTGGGCTGCGCTCGAGGCTTGATTCTGGCTCTCAGGCCTATTTTTTCTGGCTAGTTTGACCCTCGTTGGCCGCTGGTAAGATAAAAAGTTCATGGAATTCACCATGCGCCGCAGTTTTGTGGCCGCCCCTCTTTTCGCAGCGCTGGCTGCTTTCGTGTTTATCTCGCTTGGGATGAACACTTTGGCGGCTGGCGCCTCGACCCATGGACCAGCAACATTCGCTTCGGCCGCCCGTGGCGATGACTACCCTCGCAATCTGCGCAATAGCTACATAGACGCGCAGATTGATCCTTGGCGCTTTTATAACCGCGAGTGCGTCTCCTTTGTTGCCTGGCGGCTCAATGGAGTCAATAAGATCCCCTTTACCGATGCTTATGGCGGTACTTGGTGGGGCAATGCCGTGAACTGGGCCTCTGCGGCTCGTGGGATTGGCCTCACCGTCGATCATGCTCCAGCCCTCGGCTCGGTTGCGTGGAAGGCCAGGCCCATGCATGTGGCCTGGGTTTCGAAGGTCAATCGCGACGGCAGTATCAATATCGAGGAGTACAACTACAACCCGCCTGGCTCCTACCATCAGCGCCTGCATATCTCACCAAAGCAATTCGATGGATTTATTCACATCAAGGACCTTGCCGGTGGCTCCAAGGCCAGCAGAGCAGCCTCCTCGGTGGTCTTGGCGGCCGAGCGCGCCGCTTATCGCCAGGCTCATCGACCGGCCAATGTGAGTCTTCGTGCTCATACGCGCAACTCGCTACGAAGCTTTTAAGCCTTCCTTAATTCGTTCGCACGAAGGAGCCGTGGAAGCCATAGGGCACACGGCCGGGAAGATGAATCACCGCTTCGGGCTTGGAAGTAAATCGCGAGGCATCAAGAATGTACAGATCTGAAGCATCTCGGGTGGAGTCATAGCCCATAGTAAGAATCCAACCCTCTTCGTCGCTCTTTCCGTCCTCGGCCCTCACAAAGATTGGCTCACCGAGGCTGATGTGGGCTGGAGGACTAAAGGCCTCAACTTCTGAGCGCTGGCGATCAAATTTCAAGAGGCCGGAAAACTGCTCTCCGCCTTCGAGCGCGGGATTAATTTCGGCGGCATAGCCAAAGCGATAGGGGAGCGTCTCTCGTGCTTCGTCGATGCGAGGAAACTCGACAGGGCGATCTTCGATGACTTCTCGATGGAGCCTTCTCGCTAGAGGATCTATGCGCCAGCGCTCGAGCCTTGGCAGCCCACTGCCCAGTCGGCCTCCAGAGCCGAGATCAAAGCTCTGATCGTAGACAACGAGGTCTACGAGGATGTCGTCACCATCATCAAAGGCCCCCATGACGTGGAAGGCAAAGCAAGGATCAACGGGGATCCAGATGACATCATCCTCAGGCTTATAGCGACTCACTATGCCAAGGCGAAAAGGATGCTCTCCATCCCAGCGATAGGGGATGGGCAAGTTCTTGGCGACGAGTTCAAGGTCAAAGACAATGCCGAAATCGAAGATCACCATGCGACTCTGGGTGACAGGAGCATCATGGATCATCACTGCACGCTCGAGTTCAATCGGGCGAGACTGCGAGAGGATGCCACTGGCGTCGATTTCATAAGTCCATAAGAAGGGTGGGCCAAAGGGGTCGTAACCAAAGGCGCAGAGCGCGCCAGTGACGGGGTCACGGTGGGGGTGCGCCGTCATCGGAACCGCGAGCGAGCCGTCGAAGTCCTCGATGCAGACCGTGGAGAGGTTGGAATCAAGTCGGTGGGGCAAGCCTGACTCGCAGAGAGCAAGCAGTCGGCCTGCATGGTGAATGATGTGGGTATTTGCCGGTCCGTTTATCGCTTCGGGAGGGCCCGCAGGTGCCCGGGTGCCCAGTTCGCTCGCAAGGAGGCGAGTGCGCACGTAGCGGGACCTGTGCCCCACAGCCTTGCCATCACGTAGCGAGATGCCGTGCACCATGCCATCACCGGCAAACCAGTGGTAAGTATCGGGATCCTTCACGATGGGCGGATTAGGGCCCGTACGCAACAGGTAGCCCTCAAGGTCAGGGGGAATTACGCCCTCGACCCAGAGGTCCCCGGTTTCGACTTCGGACTCCAAGGGCGCGAAGTTTCCCTGAAGGTAGGGATTGTCCCCTCGGCTTTGCGTGGGGGTCTGAAGCAGTCGCGTTGGCTTGGCCATGGCCTGAGCCTACAGAGCCTCACTACGGGTCTAGGGGGAGGTCAACGGCCTGCGGCGCCGTAGCAGGCAGAATAGAGGAGTGACCACCCCGAGCTGCTCAGAAGATCTTGCCTTTCGTGGCCTTATTCATCAGGTCACCGATGAGGCAGTCTTGGCGCTCCTCGATGCGGGATCCGTCACGGTTTACTCGGGTTTTGATCCCACGGCCGCGTCACTCCACGTAGGAAATCTCCTGCAGCTATGCACCCTGCGAAGGCTGCAGCATTACGGAAACCGCCCCATTGCCCTTGCCGGCGGGGGTACGGGACTGATTGGTGATCCTGGCGGAAAAGCTAGCGAGCGGCCTTTGCTCTCCGAGGCACTGTTGGCCGAGAACCTCGAGGGCATCAGCGAGCAGCTTTCCCGCTTCATTGATCTCAAAGACAGCGGTGGCAATGGCCTACTCCTCGACAACGCCGCATGGTTACGTGGTCAATCCCTGCTGAATTTCCTTCGCGATATCGGCAAGCATTTCACCGTGGGGCAAATGGTGGCCAAGGAGTCCGTTCGCTCTCGTATCGATCGCCCCGAGCAGGGAATTAGCTACACCGAGTTCACCTACATGTTGCTTCAGGCCTACGACTTCTTGCATCTCTTCCAACAAGAGGGCTGCAGTCTGCAGATCGGTGGTTCGGACCAGTGGGGCAATATCACCATGGGCGTTGAGCTTGTGCGAAAAGTTGAGGATGCCCAGGTCTTTGGCCTGACCTCCCCACTAGTTACCAAGGCCGATGGGTCGAAGTTTGGAAAATCCGAAGAAGGTAACGAGCGCATCTGGCTCGATGCGACGCTCACGTCCCCCTACCGCCTGTACCAATTCTTCCTGAACACCGACGACGCCAGCGTCGGCAGCTTTTTGCGTTACTTCACTTTTTTGAGTCATGAAGAGATCACCGCATTAGATCTCGCCACCCAAGAGACACCCCAGCAACGTGAAGCCCAAAGAGCGCTCGCGCGAGAAGCCGTAACGATGATTCATGGACCCCTCGCCTGTGAGCGAGCGATGCAAGCCAGCGGCGCCCTCTAGATCGGAAGAGCACACGTCTGAACTCCAGT
>CAZTQJ010000048.1:0-8193 GCA_964615615.1 uncultured Acidimicrobiaceae bacterium | reverse complement strand
ATAGCTTCAGGTGACTGGAGTTCAGACGTGTGCTCTTCCGATCTGTAGTCCGTCCCCGGACTCAGACCTTCAACGGTGCAGCTCATCGTGCCACTTGGGTCGTTGCCGGTATAGCTGCAAGTTCCAGCCGCGTTACCGTCGCCGTCATAAGCCGTGACGGTGTAACTGTCAATGACTGCCCCACCATCGCTGTCGGGGATAGTCCACGAGATGGTGGCCGGCGCAGGCGAAGTGCTCCCCGAAACGTTATTTGGGGCACCAGGAAGGTCGGGTAATTGCAAGGAGGAGGCAGGGGATCCTGGCGGGCCATAACCAATGACGTTGTGAGCCCTTACCTGAAAACTGTAGGTCGTACCGTGCACCAAAGCGCTCACCGTGCACTGATTCTCCGGGCTGCTGCCAATGGTGTAGGTGCACGTTCCAGCCACGCTTCCATCACCGTTGTACGCAGTGACGCTGTAGTAGTCAATGGGCTCTCCGCCATTACTCGCCGAGCTATCCCAGTTCACCGTGGCCGTTGTCCCAATGTCGCTTGCCGTCACATTCAACGGCACGCTTGGCGTGGTGGCAGGTGTTGCGGGACCGAAGTTACCCGTGGTCTCCGAGCCATTGTTCTGGTTCGTCGCAGTGATCGTAAAGTTATAAGGCCTGCCATTTGTCAGACCGGTAATCGTGCATTGGTAGCCGCTATCGGTGGCCGTCGTGTACGTACAACTTCCGGCATAGTTGCCGCTGAGGTCGTAGGCCTTGGCCACGTAGGTGTAGACCGCTGCGGGGTCAATGGTGGGCGATGGATCCCAATTCACCCTTACTTGAGTGTCACCGCGTGTCGCTGCGCCGTTAATGGGTAGCAGGGTCCAGTTTGTGGCGCCGTCAACAGGGATACTGAAGCTCAATCCTGTAGAGACGGTGATTGCAGCATCCCCACCTTGAGAAAGACCGGAGGATTTATGAATGCTGCCGGTCGAGTTAGCAAACCACACAATGCCATCACCGCCGCCAGCAACATCTTCCCATTGCGCTCCCGCAGGGCCGGTGTCTGAGACGGACATCGATGCGGACAAGACGCTGAAGTCAGAAAGCCGAAAACCCTCGAGGTACTGCACCGAGCTGCCGGAGTCGTTATTTATGGTCCAAAGGTTGCCATGTTCAACCACGATGTCAGCACCGAGATTAAACGGAAGCGAGGAGCTGAGGTTGGTGGCGACTCGCGTACTCAGGTTGATCCTGTAGAAGTTATTAGCTGCAGTGTTGACGTAGTAAAAGCCAGTTGCCGGATCGATGTCTCCACCGGTAACAATGTCGCCAGATACTGGAAGGCCAGACACCGTTCCGAGGAAGCTTGGCGTACCGTCGAGGGCAATGCTGTACAGCCGGTTGGTATTTACCTTGATGGAAATCAGCCGATCTCCGAATCTGTCATAGGCCAGCGCATTCAATGGCTGGCCGGTCGCACCGACGGTGGACCAATTGCTTACATCGTCAGAACAGTCGAGGTTGCCGTTCTCAATCATGAAGTAAAGACGTCCCGAGCAACTCGAGACCACGGGATAAGCCGAGCTCGCCGCGCTCGCGGACTTAACAACGAGAGGACTCACCAGGAGGGAGGTAGCCACCATGGCGCTAGCCACGGTCGCAGCAAGGGCGCGACGCCAAAACCCGATGATCGATGAAGCCTGTGTGCGACCTTGTAACACCATGGTCCTCTTGTCCCCATCTTCCTTGTCAGCGGGTTCGCTTTTTGCAATCCTAGAAACTTCTTCTAGGTTAGGCCTCCGGCCACGAACCTGGGCGTCGCTCCTCGGGTACTGCAGGAGTATCCCCTAGCAAGAATCGCCGAGGGTCTCGAGGGCCTAGGCCTATTCGGTGGAAATGGCTTGAAGAATATTCAATTTGGCTGCTCGACGAGCTGGCCACGTAGCTGCCCCGAGGCCGAGGAGGGCAGCTAGGACGAAGAAGGTCGCCAGGTTGCTCCAGGGAAGGACAATTTCAGTAAGGCCTTGATCCTTCAATGCACGTGAGAGCGCAACCCCTAGACCACTCCCAATCACAATGCCAATGATGGCCCCGAATACGGAGAGGATGACCGCTTCGGCACGGACCATGGTGCGCACTTGCCGGCGCTTCATCCCCACTGCTCGCAGGAGTCCGATTTCACGAGTCCGCTCAAAGACGGAGAGCATCAAGGTATTCACAATGCCGATGAGGGCAATGACGATGGCGAGCATTAAGAGGGCGTAGATGAGTCCTAAGAGCTGATTGACCTGAGCCCGCTGTGCATCTTCAAAGGCCGCACGAGTCTTGATCTCGAGGTTTGGGTAAGGGGCGAGTCCAGCCCGAAGTCGTGCCGTCATCGCCGGACTGGAGGGCTGCGTTGTGGAGATCAACATCACTGCAGGAAGCGTGTTTGGCGCAAAGTGCTGAGTGAAATACGCCGTGGAAAGGACGTAGGAACCGAGGAGCGCGTTCGGCTTGAATATTCCTCCGACGCGCAACTTTGTGCGACCCGTCTGTGCAAAGAGGAGGGAGAGCTCGGAACCAACCTTGAGCCTGTCTTGGTTGGCAACGGTATGCGAGACCAAGATTTCATCCGCGGCCAAAGCCTTAGCGCCTTGTCCAGCTTCGAGTCTGACCACCACTGTTGATTTCAGGTCACGCGGAGCTACCGAGGTCACCGATTTAGGCGACCCATTGACCAGCATGCGCCCTGAGTAGAGCGGTGAAGCTGCGCTCACGCCGCGGATTTTGCTTGCTGAATCAATAGCTGCAGCGCTAAAGCCGGTGGGCGGACCGCCAGATGACTGAGCCATCACGATGTAGTCAGCGCTGATCGCATCAGTAATGGACTGCGTCGCCGACTGCGAAAGTGAGGCACCAAAAACGGCCATGGTCGAAACGAGGGCAAGCCCAACCATCAGCGCAGAAGCGGTCTGAGCCGTTCTGCGAGGGCTACGCATGGAGTTTTCGCGTCCCAGCTTTCCCGCCACGCCAAGGAGTCTCGCTAGCGGTCGACCCACGGCACTCGAAACAGGCCGAGCCACGAGAGGAGCCAGCATGCCCGCGGCAGAAAATATTGCGAGGGCTCCGAGGCCGACAAGTTGGATGGCCGGAGCGCTGAGACCAATGCCTAAAGCGCTCATGCCAAGCATGGCTACGAGGAGACCGAGGATGACACGTCGTCGCGATGATTCCACCGTTTGACTCTGGTAGGTAGCCAGTGCCGCGATGGGGGGAATGCGTACCGCCCGACGCGCCGGACTCACTGCAGAAACCATGGTGACACCTAGTCCTACTGCGATTGCTGCAAACACCGTCCGTCCCTGGAAGACCAGATCGCCCTTGGGAAGGGTCACCCCAAAAGCAGACAGCAGGGCCTCAAGACCCATTGCCGTGAGCACACCTAAGGCAAGACCGATGAGTGAAGAAAGGAGACCCAAGACAAAGGCTTCTGCGAGCACCGAGCGGAACACCTGCCGTCGGCTAGCACCAATCACTCTCAGTAAAGCCAGTTCACGAGTGCGCTGACCAACGGTGATCGAAAAAGTGTTGAAGATCGTGAAGGCTCCAACAAAGAGTGAGATTGCTGCGAATACCAATAGGGCTGTGGCAAAGAACCCGAGAGCCGTATTGATGGCTCCACTCTGTTCGTCGGCAACCTGCTGGCCGGTGACAACTTGAACGCCTTTTGGTAGTTGAGCAGCGATGCTGTGACGAAGTTGATCAATACTCGTTCCGGCTTTGGCAAGTACCTCTACAGAATTGAGCTGTCCGACTTCATTAAACAAGATCTGTGCCGTGTGAAGATCGAATGCGGCAATAGTTGCGCCGGCGAGATTGTCCGCACTGCCAAAGGAAACAATGCCGACCACCTTGAAAGCTCGTGTAGGCCCTACCAGCAGGATACGAAGGTGATCACCGATGTGGAAGTGGCACTTCTTGGCGGTGCCACGATCGATCACCACTTCACCCATGCCATGTGGAGCATGGCCTGCAACGAGATTCAGCGACGAGAGGCGAGCGCTGGTGTTATAGGAGTAGCCGAGAGCGGGAGCGCCACCGGTATCGAGCGCCTTGCCATGCTTATCGATGAACTGCGCATATCCGGCTGCAGTACCGTCCGCTGCTGCAACACCAGGCGTTGCACGAATCTGACTGAGCAAACTGTCCGAGATTGGCTTGCGCGTTGTCCCGCCATCTTGGCCTTCCGAGAATGCGGCTAAGCCTCGAACCTGAAGGTCAACATTTGCATAGACCTTGGTGAACAAGGAGGTGAAGGTATTGCGAAGCGTGTCCGTTAAGACCAAGGTGCCCGTGACAAAGGTCACCCCCAAGATGATGGACAGCGCCGTCAGCGCCACCCTCAGTTTGTGCGCAAGCATCCCGCGCAACACCAGCCGCCACATATCAGTGACTCAACTGCTTCATCTGCTCAAGCACCGCATCCGCAGTTGGCTCTAGCAACTCCCCCACCAGCTTGCCGTCAGCCAAAAAGATCACTCGGTCAGCAAAGGATGCTCCACGCGCATCGTGGGTCACCATAACGATTGACTGTCCAAAGTCCTCAACGGAGCGCTTGAGGAAAGCGAGGACTTCAGCCGAGGAATTCGAGTCAAGGTTGCCCGTAGGTTCATCAGCAAAAATCAAATCCGGTCGACTTACCAAGGCGCGCGCCACCGCAACACGCTGCTGCTGGCCTCCCGAGAGTTCGCCGGGTCGATGGCTCAAGCGATCCGCGATACCCAGTTGAGCAACTAAGAAGTTGAGCCATTCCTCATCTATGTCGCCACCGGCAAGATCGAGAGGAAGGGTGATGTTTTCCTTGGCGGTGAGTGTGGGAACCAGATTGAAAGATTGAAAGATGAAGCCGACATGGTCCCGTCTCATCTGGGTCAGGCCATTGTCATCAAGCGATCCGACTTCGAGCTCTCCCACATAGCTTTCGCCAGACGTGGGCGTATCGAGTCCCGCCATGCAGTGCATGAGGGTTGACTTTCCTGACCCCGAAGGGCCCATCACTGCAGTGAACTTGCCACGTTCAAAGCTCACCGAAATCCCATCAAGGGCCATGACCTCTGCGTCGCCAGAGCCATAGCGCTTTACGAGATCATGTGCTCGTGCCGCTGGGATTCCCTCTTGCTGTGTCGTGCTAGTCATAGCGCTCCCGTGTTGAAGTATTGCCAAAGGGCAGACCTATGCGAGCCTTTGGCCCTCTCTAGGCTAGCCGCCAAGAACGCGGAAAAAGCCTTCGGGTGCGACCACATCGTCACGACTGAGCTCATGAATAGAAGCGCGACCGAGGCCGAGCAGGGTTGAATCAATCCCACCGTACAAGACATCGAGGACGTTTTCGACGCCGGCTTGGCCATTCGCGGCAAGGCCCCAGAGGTAGGCACGGCCGATCATGACCGCCTTGGCGCCAAGCGCTAGTGCCTTGACCACATCAGAGCCACGACGCACTCCCCCATCGAGGAGTACTTCAATCTCACTGCCCACGGCATCGGCAACTGCTGGAAGTGCCCGCAAAGGCGATGGTGTGCCATCCAAATTGTTTCCACCATGATTGGAGACAGAGAGTGCTGTTGCACCAGCCTGGACCACGCGCTTTGCGTCATCGATGCGGCTGACTCCCTTCACCATGAAAGGGCCATCCCACTGTGCGCGCAGCCAGGTCAGTTCTTCCCATGTCGGAGGTGTTGATTGCATCCACTCGTAGTAAGCCCCAAAAAAGGTTGGCGCTTTCGTTCCGGGCTCTGCCATATTCGGCGCCGAAAGGTCGGGAAAGTGCGCTTTACGAGCAAAGGACCAGAGCCAACGAGGCCGAAGCAGCGTTTGAGGGGCGAGGATCATCGCCTCCTTAAAACCGATCTTCTCGGGGATCCAGGGGCTGCCCCAATCCCGGCCATTGGAAAAGGACCAGTCGAGGGTCACAATGATGCCCTTGGCTCCAGCCGCCTTGGCCCGCTCCATACGGCGCACCATGACGTCTCTACCTCCGGACCAATACAACTGGAAGAAGACTTTGTCATTAGCCGCAGCAACTTCTTCAACTGAGCGACTGGCAAATGAACTCAGACCCATGGCGAGTCCACGATTAGCAGCCGCACGCGCGACGGCAAGTTCGCCATCAGGGTGCACGGCCTGCACGCCGGTGGGTGAAATCAGCACCGGCATCGCGATCTCTTGGCCCATGACTGAGGTCGCCATGCTGCGCTGCGCAGGTAGGTCCGCAATGTGGGGAGCAAATCCGAGCTCGTCAAAAGCAGCGAGATTGTCTCGGGATGAAAGTCCCTTTTCCGAACCCGCGACGAGGGCTCCATACACCGAGCGAGGAAGACGCTTGTGCGCACGTTCCTGAGCGATAGCCACTGTCTCAAACCACTTCTTAGCCACCTAATCCTGCTCCTGCTCGTTCGACCTCTAGCACTCTACCGGTGAAGGTCAACGCAGCCCCTCGGGCCAGCGCCCAAGGCGCTGCTCGCCCACCAGCATCTCGGTAAAGGTCCGCTCAAGGTGGGTCTGACGCCACACCAGCATTTCTTTTGCGTGAACAAGTTCGCGGCTTGGATCCTTGTTGAGGGTCTTCCAGGTCGGATCAGCGCCGAGGTCAAAATCCAGTGAGCTGCCGTCACCAAACTGCACATAGGCGAAGTCTTCGCCGCGCAAGACGGCCAGGTTTTGCTCTTGGATCCTGCGGCCCCATGGCCAAGTTAGGTCCATGGAATCAAGCACCAGGTAGCGCCAATCCCATTCATAGTGAGCCGAAGTTCGCCAGGTGGGTGGAGCTTCCCCGCGTAAAAAGGGCAGGAGGGAGTAGCCATCACACTGCAGGGGGACCTCGAGGCCCATCATCTCGCAGAGCGTTGGCATGACATCGACGTTCTCCGTGAAGGAACTCACTGTGCTCCCCCGACTTTCAGGATGCCGTGGATCGCGAATAATGCCCAAGATTGCATAACTCTGCTCAAAGAAGCCGAGCTTCTCCATGAGTCCATGGTCGCCGAGTTGCTCACCGTGATCAGCGGTGACAATGATGACGGTCTCTTCCCAGGTCCCCTGCGCTTTGAGCTCCTCGACGATACGACCAAGTTGCGCATCAACTTCGGAGATCATGCCGTAGTACTGCGCACGCACTTCGCGCATGGCTTGAGGATCTTGCGGCGCACGAATTTGCTCAACGCCAAGGGCAAGTTCGTGCAGAGGATGGGGATCATCCGTGGGTGGGATGGGTAGGGCTATGTCGGCCGGGTCGTACATGGTCGAAAAGCTTCCCGCTGCGGCATAAGGAGGATGAGGCCTCAGGTAACTGAGATGGGCGAACCAGGCATCATCTTGCTTTCCCAGCCATCCCAAGAACTCATGAGTCAAGAAGGCCGAAGAGGAGAGTTCGGCTGGCCTCGTCGGTTCATCGCTCAGCGCCTCTAGGTAATTGCTGCGAGGGTCAAAACCTTGAGCCTCCAACCAGTCGCGCCACGGAGCCTGGTCTTCGGGCATCCGAAGTACGGGATCAAAACCCGGCAGCACGCCGTCGTAATAATTCAATCGGGGATCATCGCGGCCTGAAACCACGCGAGGATCAACCGCTTGGTCGGTGTAGCCAAAGAGTGCTGGCTCATAACCCGCCCTGCGAGCAGCCAGCGCGACGTTGTCGAATCGACCATCTAGAGGAGAGCCATTTGCGACCACGCGATTCGTTGATTGATAGGTGCCGGTGTAGAGCGCCGCACGTCCTGGTGCACAAGGTGCTGCTTGAGCAAAGTGTCGACTCAAGTGCAGGCCTTCGGCCGCCAGCATGTCGAGCACGGGAGTTTTGACGAGAGGGTGGCCAGCAACGCCCAGACAATCAGCACGGAACTGGTCCAAGGTGATGAAGAGGTAATTCACCCCCTTATCTCTACTCGCTCACCAGCGCGCTGGCTGCAGCGGCTCTGGGTCCGGCAAATTCTGCACGGCGGTGAAATCTCCTCAGCGTGGCAATGAGCGGAATCCCCACGGTGGAGATCAGCAGGGCATTTAAGAACGCGCGAGGTAGGTCAAAGCCCATGGAGGTGGTCAGGTCGAAGATTACGAATCGATGGAGGTTGGTCGACACTCCCCCTCCGGGCAGATAGGAGAGCGTCGTGCTTGATCCAGCCCCATAGGGCCAGAACCAAAGATTCATGACCGCTCCATAAAACATGCAGGCGATCGCGGTAT
>CAZTQJ010000047.1:0-8258 GCA_964615615.1 uncultured Acidimicrobiaceae bacterium | reverse complement strand
AGATAGCTTCAGGTGACTGGAGTTCAGACGTGTGCTCTTCCGATCTGGCCTTGGAACTCCTCGAGGCAAGTTTGCTCCGTGCTGATGTTGGACTAGCAACGACGCAGCGCATCCTTGCTGCCGCAGCTGAGCGCATTGCCACGCGATCGGCAAGCCTTGATGAAGTGCTCGCCACTGCTCAGGCCGTGGTGCTCGAGGTCCTCGGTGACCGCGATCGCAGCCTTTCGAGTTCAGCGCCCGAGGGACTGATCCCCGTGTGGCTCATGGTTGGTGTGAACGGCGTCGGCAAGACCACCACCTCTGGCAAGTTGGCCGCTGGCGCAGTAGCCCAAGGCAAATCCGTGGTGCTGGCTGCCGGGGACACCTTTTGTGCAGCCGCTGCTGACCAATTAGCGCTGTGGGCTGAGCGCACTGGCGCAGAGCTGGTGCGCGGTGCCGAAGGCGCAGATCCCAGTTCCACGGTCTTTGATGCCGTAGCGAGGGCAAAAGCCAGGTCTGCTGATCTGGTGATTGCCGATACCGCCGGACGCCTGCACACCAAGGTGAACCTGGTCGAAGAGTTGCGCAAGATCCGCCGCGTAGCGGACCGTGAACCAGGCCACGTTGCTGAGGTGCTTTTGGTCCTCGACGCGACCACGGGTCAAAACGGACTCGTGCAGGCGGCACAGTTCACCGAGGCCGTTGGGGTCACTGGTGTGGTGCTGACCAAACTCGATGGGGCGGCCAAGGGTGGCATTGTGGTTGCAATTGAGGAGCAACTGGGTATAGCGGTGAAGCTCGTTGGCCTTGGCGAGGGCCTAGAAGACCTCCAGCCCTTCGATCCGGCTGACTTCGCCCGAGAGTTGTTCTCTAGCTCCTCCTAGGAGCCTGAGGCTCCTCAGGGGCCTAGAGTGGGCGCGCGATGTTCGACAAGCTTTCTGACCGCCTTGAGCGGATAACTGACCGCCTTAAGAGCCGAGGTCGGATCAATGAAGCAGATCTCAACGAGGCCCTCGCAGAAATCCGCAGCGCTCTGCTGGAAGCCGACGTTGAACTCGGCGTCACCACCACCTTGCTCCAAGGGGTGCGTGAGCAGTGTGCCGACCTCGAACGCTCCAAGAGCCTCAGCCCTGGCCAGCAGGTGGTCAAGGCCGTGCACGAGCAGCTGCGCGCGGCCCTCGGTGGCGACAGTTTCAAGATCAGCTACGCCTCTCGACCACCAACGGTGGTTCTCCTTGCCGGTCTTCAGGGTGTTGGTAAGACAACCACGGCGGCCAAGTTGGCGCGCTGGTTTAAAGAGCAGGGTCGCAATCCGCTCTTGGTGGCCGTAGACCTTCAGCGCCCTGCAGCGGTAGAACAACTGCGCGTCCTCGGTGAGCAAATCTCCGTTCCCGTATTTTCAGATCCCTCATCGCCTACCGAGGCCACGAGGCTGGGTCTTGAAGAGGCAAAGCGTTTGGGTCGTGATGTGGTCATCATTGACACCGCCGGCCGCCTCGCCATCGATGAGGCGCTCATGGACGAGGTCAACGCGATCTCGGCCACCTCGAAGCCTGACTACAGCTTCCTGGTCGTAGACGCCATGAGCGGCCAAGATGCCGCCCATAGCGCCAAGCTCTTCCATGACCGTTTGAACATCGATGGGGTCATCATGACCAAACTCGATGGCGATGCCCGTGGTGGTGCAGCCCTGTCGGTCAAGAGCGTGGTTGGCCGACCCATTGTCTTTGGCTCCACCGGAGAGAAGCTCGACGAGTTTGATCTCTTTCACCCCGACCGCATGGCCGACCGCATTCTCGGCATGGGTGACATCCTCTCGCTCATCGAACAGGCCGAACGCCAGATGGACTCCGCGGTGGCGGAACGTTCAGCCGCGCGTCTGCTGAGCGGTGAGTTCACGCTGGACGATTTCTTGGCCCAACTGCAGCAGGTGCGCAAAATGGGCTCCCTCGGAGGTTTGATGCGCCTGATGCCCGGTGTGACCCGCGAGATGCGAGATGCGGCGAACGGTATCGATGATGGTCAGATCAATCGTGTAGAGGCCGTGGTGAAATCCATGACTGCTGGAGAGCGCAATGATCCCAACAGCATTGATGGATCACGGCGCACCCGGATTGCCAAGGGCAGTGGCACCTCAGTCCAAGAAGTGAACCAATTGCTCAAGCAGTTCAAGGAAATGCAAAAGATGATGAAGAGCATGAGCTCGGGGGGCATGCCCTCAATTCCCGGCCTCGGTGGAGGCATAGGCGGAGCACTCAGAGCCCGTAAGGCCCTTGCTGGCGCTGAGGGAACTGATCTCGCGTCCCTGCAGGAGATGATGGGCCAAAAGAGCCTTCCTACGGCCGCTCAGCCCCGCAAAACCCAGCCCGGAAAGAAGAAGAAAAAGGGCGGAAGGGTGACCCCTCCAAAGCAACGCTAGGATGGCAACCTGCCCCGGCGAGTCCGCCGAGGCTACGACTTGAGTCGAGGAGAGATCTCTCGTGGCAGTAAAGCTCCGCTTGGTGCGGATGGGTAAGAAGAAGCAGCCGACCTACCGGGTAGTTGCGGCCGACAGCCGTAGTCCTCGCAACGGACGATTCCTTGAGATCTTGGGGACCTACGCGCCCCGAGGTATCTCTAACGCACAGCCCGAGGGTGTCTCAAGCATTGACACCGACAAGGCCCTCAAGTGGTTGAGCCAAGGTGCTCAGCCAACTGAGCGCGTCCAGAAGTTGCTCGTCAAGAGCGGTGCCTGGGAGCAGTTCATGGCCACCAAGGCAGCGAAGTGATGTCAGAGTACGAAGACGGCGACATCAACCAAATCGACGATCGTGATGACGATCGTGATGACGAGGCTGTCGAAGTCGATGATGCCGTTTGCCTTGAGGTAACCGAGTACATCGTGAAGGCTCTTGCCACTGATGCAGACGCCGTTGAGGTCACCAGCAATCACCGCTCAGGCGTTACCAAGTTGAGCGTAAGCGTGGCCCCAGACGACATGGGTCGGCTCATTGGCCGCCGTGGTCGCACCGCGCAGGCGTTGCGCACCCTCGTCGGCGTGGCCGGCGCCCAGGCGGGCGTCAAGACCAACGTCGACATCATTGACGACTGACGAAGGCACCAAGCCTCTCGTCTCTTTGGGGCGAATCGCCAAAGCCCATGGTCTCCGTGGGGATGTCATTGTCAATCTCTGGACGGATCAGCTCCAGCGCGTTGAAGCACCAGCAATCTGGACGGTCAATGGCGAACTGATGCTCCTTGAGCGCTCGCAGCCCTATCAGAGCAATTGGCTTGTTCACCTCAAAGGGGTGAACTCCCGCGAAGCAGCTGAAGACCTTCGTGGGGCACTCATTGAAGCCGAAGCCCTGGAACTCGAAGGCGTCCTGTGGATACACGAGATGATTGGTCTTCCCGTTTTCGATCTCCAAGATCGCCTGCTGGGAAGCGTCGATTCCGTGATCGCCAACCCAGCCTCCGATTTACTTGACCTCGGTGCCGATCGTCTCATTCCTCTGAGTTATGTGGTGGACCTTCGCCAAGGCGAGGCCATCGTGGTAGATCTCCCCGAAGGTTTGATCCCTGAAGAGGAATTCGAAGCTGGGTCCAGCGATGAGGGTTGATTGCTTCACCATCTTTCCTGAAGCGATCGAGGACTACCTACGTTGGTCAGTGCTGGGCCGCGCCATTGACGCCGAAGTCCTTGAAGTTAAGGCCCACGATCTGCGCAGCTGGGCCATCGACGCACGAGGCACCTTGGATGACACTCCTTTTGGCGGGGGAGCGGGCATGGTGCTCAAACCCGAGCCACTCTTTGCTGCCCTTGAAGCGGATACCGGCCGCCAGGGTCCCGTGCTCTACCTCAGCCCCGCAGGTCGCCCCTTTAGCCAAAGCGATGCACGGCGTCTGGCTGAGGGTCCTGGCTTTTCCATGATCTGTGGCCGTTATGAAGGCGTTGATCAACGCGTGCTCGACGAGTTGGTGGACGAAGAATTGAGCGTCGGAGACGCCGTGGTGGCTGGCGGAGAACTTCCTGCGCTCATGGTCCTTGAGGCCGTGGCCCGCCTTGTCCCTGGGGTGCTCGGTAATGGTGAGTCTGCCGATGAGGAGAGCTATAGCAACGGACTGCTCGAGTATCCCCAATACACCAAGCCAGCCAGTTTTCGTGGTCTTGAGGTGCCCGAGGTCCTGCGTTCAGGAAATCACGGGGCTGTGGCTGCTTGGCGTCGGGCCCAGTCGCTCCAGCGCACCCTGGAGCGCCGCCCAGACCTGATTGCCCAGCGGGGGGGCCTAAGCGCCGAAGAAGCCAAGATCTTGGAGAAATTCGGCGAGCTGGAGCCCCCTGCTTCCGCAGACTAGAGTGGGAAACCCAAGCAAACCTCTCCAAGGATTCACCATGCACCCCACCGAGATGATCGACCGCGATTCACTGCGCGATGACATTCCTGAGTTCAACCCCGGCGACACCGTAAAGGTCCACGTACGCGTGGTTGAAGGCACTCGCGAGCGTGTCCAGGTCTTCCAAGGCGTGGTTATCCGTCGTCAAGGCGGCGGAGCCCAAGAGACCTTCACCGTTCGTAAGATCAGCTTCGGTGTTGGCGTAGAGCGCACCTTTCCTGTTCACGCCCCCACGATCGCCAAGATCGAGCGCGATTCCGAAGGTATCGTGCGACGCGCCAAGCTTTACTACCTGCGCGATCTGCACGGTAAGGCAGCCAAGATCAAGGAGCGCCGTCCCTCGAAGGCCTAAGTGGCCGAGTCCTAGGGCTAGGGCCTAGCGGACTTAGAGTGCGCGCTTTACGTGGCGAGAGGAGATCAACGTGGAGACGCTGATCATTGAGCGTTCTGAAGGCTTGGTTACGGTCACCATGAACCGTCCGGCAAAAAGAAACGCCGCCAACTCGACCATGTTTGAAGAGTTGCTGCAGATCTTCCGTGAAGTTGAGGAAGACCCAGAAATTCGTGCCATGGTGCTCACCGGAGCGGGTGGAGCCTTTTGCACTGGCGCAGACCTTTCTGATTCCACCGGTCCCATCATGGATTTTGATATCCCCGCCATTAGTCGCATGCGTCGCTTGGGTGATGTTGCTCTTGCCTTACACGCCATCTCTAAGCCCACCATCGCCAAGGTTGATGGCTTAGCGGTAGGCGCTGGCCTTTCCATGGCCCTGGGTTGCGATCTGATCATCGCCTCTGAGCGCGCAAGGTTCTCAGCGATTTTTGCTCGGCGAGGATTGAGCCTTGACTTTGGCATCTCCTGGCTGCTCCCGCGTGCGGTTGGCATGCCCAAGGCCAAGGAGCTGGCACTCTTAGGCGAAATCATCGACGCCCCTGAGGCCTTGGCTATCGGATTGGTGAATCGTGTGGTTCCCCTCGAAGAACTTGATGCCGCAGTTGATGCCTGGGCGCAACAGTTGGCTACGGGTCCTACCCTTGCGCTTTCGATGACCAAGCGGCTGCTTAATGATTCGGCCTCGGCATCGATGTATGAAGCACTGGAAGACGAAGGCCGAACTCAGGCAGTCAATTTCTCCACCGCTGACACCATTGAATCCGTGACGGCCTTCTTGCAAAAGCGCGAGCCGAACTACCGAGCTCGCTAAAGGTGCTTCCTGGGCTCGACATTGAGCTCGCAGGCCTTGATGTGGCCAGCGGCAAGGACCTGAGTCGGGCAATCGCATTCTGTGAGGAACGCAAGGCTGCACGCATTTGGCTCCTCGGTACTCGACAGCGCGATGTGATTGCGCTCTGTGCAGCGGTGGCTAGTTCTTGCGAGCTTCCCCTAGGCGTAATGCTTCCCTTGAACCGGGAACCAGCCATACTCGTCAGGGAACTCAGCACCCTGGACCATCTCTGCCGCTCCGGTCTGGCTGTAGCCCTTTGCCCCGAGGAGGGAGAAGAGGCGCGCATCGAGGAATACTTCGAAGTTCTGGAGACCATGTTCACGCAGGCAGAGAGCACTCTTGATATCGGGGAAAGTCATCTTCGCCATGCTCCCAATAGACCTGGACCTATGACGCTAGGTGGTCCTGATCTCTATCTGGACCTGCGGGCCTTGGCTGCGGTGGATCCCGGCTTGATCCCGTCGCAGGCTGTTGGCCTTGTCGAACTCGCTGCGGATGGGAGTCCTCATCTCGGTGGAAGAGCACTCGTGGAGATCGACCTGGCCCAGGGAATAGCAACGCTGGGAAGCATGGAGTGATACGTCGAGCGCCTTCATCATCTGCTCGCGTGAAGTGTGCGCTCGTACTTGCACTCTTCAGTGCAGCATGCACTTCGGTTCCCAAAACACCAAGTTCGCCTTCGTCGGTCACCAGTTTGGATTCGGCCATTGGTCAGCAAAAACCCATTCACCTAGGTTTTAGACCAACAAAGGAAAGACGAATCCGGGTTTTACTCACGGGTGATTCGGTCTTGTTCACCATGGAGACCACCATCCTTCGCGCGCTGCAGAGCACTGCTGTGGCAAAGGTCTTCCCTCAGGCCTTCCCCGGTTGGGGCTTAACGACTGACCCCATTTGGAAAGAGCATGTTGCGACCATGTTGAACGATGATCGACCGGACATCGTGCTGGCTCAGTGGATCTGGGATACCGATGCGGCCAAGTATCACCCCCTCGCTTACGCAGCCACCCTGCAGCGCTACGTCAAGCAGATGACCAGTGGTCCTCATGGGGCCAAAGGCGTGATCTTTCTTGACTGGCCAAAAATAGGTGACCTCAATGCCCCCATGGGACCCGGTGGGAGCCTTGTGGAACGCGATCCTTCAGGGCATCGGGCTTGGATCAAGGTCGCTCGTACCGTGAGCGCCAAATTCCCTGGGAAAGCTCTCGTGGCCGATGTCAGCGCCGTTGCTCTGGATCACGGACAGTTCTCCATGTGGCTTCCTCCGGCTGATCAGCCCGAGGCTCCCTATGCCCAGTGGCAGCGCGCGAGGATGAACGACGGCGTCCATGTTTGTTCAGCCGCAGCCATCCGCTTCTCGGGTCGTCTCATGGTTCTGCTCCACAAGCTTTTTGGCTTGCCGCTTGCGCAGGCTGGCTGGACGCAGGCCCAGGTCCACAAGACCTCAAAAGATAAACTCTGGATTGCAGTGGCCAATCAGCTCGCTGCTGAGGGCGCAAGTGCTGACTGCCCTCGAGATCATCCTCCCGTGGTGGAGAATGGGGAACAGAGCTCACCATGACTGCATCAACCAGCGCATCCGACCTTGCATTGAATATTCGTGGCCGCTCCGTTCCGGCCCTCGATGGCATTAGGGCACTGGCGGTCTTGGCGGTGCTGGCCTATCACCTCAATTTGTCTTGGGCTCATGGCGGCTATCTCGGCGTTGATCTGTTTTTCACGCTCTCTGGTTTCCTGATTACGAGCTTGCTCCTCGAAGAGCGGCTTGCCGAGGGGAAAATCTCGGCGCCCGCATTCTGGGCTCGCAGAACACGACGCTTGCTGCCAGCGTTGTTTGTATTGCTCATCGCGGTCATGACCGCAGCACTGATCGTGACGCGTTTCTTCCCTCATTCAGGTCTGCCTATCAACATGCTTGGCTTGCGTGGAGATGCCTTGGCGACGCTCTTCTATGTGGCGAACTGGCATTTCATTGCTACCGGCCAGTCCTACTTTGCTCAGTTCAATGCGCCGAGTTTGCTTGAGCACAGTTGGTCGCTCGCCATCGAAGAGCAGTTCTATGTGGTCTGGCCAGTGCTGGTCATGCTGCTGTTCAGTTTTGCGAAGCGCTCATGGCGACGGATAGGACTGTGCATTTCCCTCGCGGCAGCCTTGGGATCTTCGCTCTTGATGGCTTTGCTCTATCACCAGGGGCAGGACCCCATGAGGGCCTACTTTGGTACTGATAGCCATGCCATGGGCTTGCTCCTAGGCGCGTCCTTGGCCTTCCTCACCGCCGGCATTGCCCAAACTGGGCTCTCGCGCAGGTGGATCGCCCTTGGCGCTTGGGTCGGCATGATTGGCCTCGGCATCGCGATGGTCATTGCGGGCAATGCCCATCAGCAACCCCAGCCGTGGATGTTTCGTGGTGGCTTCGCCCTCGCCGCAGTCTTTGGCGTACTCGTGTTGAACGATGCTCGCCAGCACGAGCAGTCAAGCTTGAGCAAGCTGCTCTCCATCCGGCCCCTGCGTTACATCGGCGCAATTTCCTATGGCGTTTACCTCTACCACTGGCCCATCTTCGTGCTCATGACTCCCGAGCGTATGGGCTTTGGCGGCTGGGAACTGCTGCTGCTCAAGCTCGCGGCAACCTTTGAGATCGGAAGAGCACACGTCTGAACTCCAGTCACCTGAAGCTAT
>CAZTQJ010000046.1:0-8288 GCA_964615615.1 uncultured Acidimicrobiaceae bacterium | reverse complement strand
TACACGGCTCTGAACACTCTTTCCCTACACGACGCTCTTCCGATCTACCACCAAGGCTTCCTTAGGGCTTTGCGCCTGCTTCGAAGTTCAGAATCTCTGTGCGTAGTGAGCTCGCCAGCTTTCGCAACACTGCTTCGGCGTCACAGGCACTGGCCGCGGAATACTGAGCAACTGCACTGAGTAGTGCGGCAATCTGCGCTTCGCCGGCTTCAACTTCTAGGGCTGAAATTGCTTTCTGGAGTTCCCCCATAGCGCTGTGCACTGTGGCTTGTTCCATGCCTATGGCTGCGGCCTTGGAACGAAGCTTGGCAATCAGACTGAGTGCGGGAAGGCCCGGAGCGATGCCATCAGTCACCGATTCGCGCTGCTTCTCTGCTTGCTTGATCCGCTCCCATTGACCCACTGCACCATCTTCAGCGAGCTCCTCACCAGCAAAGACATGAGGATGGCGCGCAATTAACTTTGCCTCGACGTGGGATGCCACCCCTGAGAGGTTGAAGGCGCCCACTTCACTCGCGAGGTGAGCGTGGAAGACAATCTGGAAGAGCAGGTCACCGAGTTCTTCCTCTAGCCAAAGCATTTCGTGATCGCTGCCAGTCCCATCGGCAATGAGGTCGAGGACTTCAACGACTTCATATGCCTCTTCAATGAGGTGTCGCGCCAAACTCCCATGGCTTTGCTCAGCGTCCCAGGGGCAGCGTTCTCGCAGTTGCGCCATGAGCGCCACTAAAGCGTCGACGGCCTGTCCCGGTGTCGCCACTACTGGCAGCCACACCGAGGTTAGGTGATCGGGAACCATTGCTCGATCGAGCTCATCGAGGGCGACATCGAGGATCAATTCATCTTCTAGTCCGAGGTGATGAAGGATGACCGCCCTAGGAGCTTCGCGACTAGAGAGCTCATCCAAAGAGAGTTTGATCTCCGAGAGCAGTTGAGGGGACCAAGCCTGGGTGCAGAGGACGGGTCCAGGGCCAGCAGGACTTGCCGCAAAGTCCGTTGCATCAATCAGGCGAACGCCTTGATCCACAGGATCCACCCCCAGCCTTTCCCAGACAAGATCAAGAAAGGAAATCGCAGGGATGATCTCCAGCTGAATGCGTGCATCGCCACGAAGGAGCGCAACCGTGTGCTCAGCAACCAAGGGTGAGCCGGGGACGATGTAGAGCAACTCGCCAGCCTTTTGCGCAGCTTGCACGATGGCTTCGACCACTTCGGGATAGAGCTGCTCAAATGACGAGGCCTGCTCATAGAGCGCGTCGAGTGATTCATATCCAGCAAAAGGCTCTGCGGCAGGGTGACGCTGAGTGCGCAACAACACCGCTGGCGCAAGAGCTGCCCTATCCATGAGGCTGCTCTGGAGAAGGCTCAAAGGACCGGGGCCGAGTCCAGCCACGGTCACCTTTGGCAGTGAAGCCACCGCTTAGCCCGCCGAGGCGTTAAGCAAGGACGAGATGGGTGGCGTTACTGGTGGAACTAAGGACGCACCAAGTTTGTTCACGGTCCAATGGCCATAGTTGGGGCTTACCGAAATACTCGCCTGCGATGCCAACTGAGCAATCTGGTTTTGCGCTGAAGTCCCACGCAGCGTTAACAGTTCTGCACCGACCGCCGCCTTTGAGTCCGCATAGCTCGATGGCGTCCTGTCACGAAGCAAGATCAAGGCATATGCGCCCTGTCCGCTTTGCAGCGGTCCGGCGACTCCGCCGACCTTCAAAGAGCCAATGTCGGCCATGGCTGCGCGATATTGCGAGTCTGTGGGGCCGAAGCAACCGAGATCGCCACCATTTGACTTACTTGCGTCCAAGGAATACTGCGACGCCAGATCGCTAAACGATGCACCCGAGGCAAATTGCTGCTTCAGGCTGTTTGCCTGAGTAAGGCTGCTCACGAGAATCCCTGATAGGCAAATTCTGTCGAAGGCGCTCTGGTTTGCATCGAAAAAGGCCTTGGGCGAAACAACCCGTTGATTATTGAGCAGGGCGGTTGAAGCCGACTGCGTCCTTGCTTCGCGCTCTACGAAATCACGAGGCAGTGCAGCCACCACAGCCGCTGGGTCATAGTTGCAGGCGAGCTGGCTGCCCGCCACCTGCTTATAAGAAGAACTGATGGCACCAATGAGCTCATGTTGGCCACTCACTGCTGACAGCTTGAGCTGCTCGCTTGTCGCGGCATTCAACATGAGTTGGCCCGTGATTCTTGTGGAGAGCCAACTCGAAGCGAAGGCCGTTGCATAGGCCATGTCGCTGCCTGGCGCTGCCATCTTTGGGAGCACGGAGCGGCCCTGGGTGCGCAAGGCTTCGTTCGCATTCAGGTAACAAAGGAAGCCGGGGCTGGCGGCAATGGTGGCAAGGTCCTGGTCAAGCGATGCCTGCGATATCGAAACCCCACCCACCTTTGCGGCGTCAGCGGGGGCCACATAGATGGCGACGCCAAGTCCAAGGGCTATTGCGGCGATCAGGCTCAGGAGTTTGCTCACGTGGGCCATGTTACCGACTCGTGCCCGATAGCTAGGAGTCGGTGCTTGGCTCGTCAGCGAGGAGGTCTTCGAGGCTTGCTTTTACCCAAGCAGCGCCCTCGCCCTTAGGGAGGGGCAGGACGAGTTGGGAAGTTTCTGGACGATATCTCGCCGTAGGCATAGTCCTCTTCAGGCGCATCTCCCGACTGGAACGAAGTTGCACCGGAACGACTCTGACGGTGCTTTCTCGCGCTCCACCCGGCCTCGCCAGACTGGTACTGAGCGAAGTGATACCGAAAGCAATGCAGCTCAGGCGCAGTTTTGCGAGGTCAAGCAAGGCCACTGCAGGCGGGGGGAGCTGGCCAAAGCGGTCCACCCATTCGAGGGCCAAGGCATCGATCTCGGCAACATCGCGAGCTAGCGAAAGGCGCCGGTAGCCCTCAAGCCGCAGGTCTTCAGCCTCTACGTACGCCTCAGGCACGCGGGCATCTCCGGGCACCTCGATGGTGATGTCTATGGGTGGCGGCAAAGGACTTCCCTTGGCGGCGGCCTCCGCTTCGGCCACGAGCTGGACGTAGAGGTCATAACCGACAGCGGCGATATGGCCACTCTGGTGATCACCGAGGATGCTGCCCGCCCCACGAATTTCTAGGTCACGCATGGCGATCTTGAACCCCGAGCCCAATTCGGTTTGCTCGCCAATGGTGCGCAAACGCTCATAGGCCCGCTCCGAGGACAGCTGCTCTGGGTGGAAGAGGTAGGCGTAGGCACGTTGGCCGCCACGCCCCACGCGGCCTCGGATCTGATGCAGCTGGCCGAGGCCAAGCAGATCGGCTCGCTCGACTACCAAAGTGTTCACGCTTGGCATATCAATGCCCGATTCGATGATGGTCGTGCAGACCAGTACGTCAAAGAGCCCTTCAGCGAAATCGAGGATGATCTGCTCCAGCGTCCCCTCATCCATTTGTCCGTGGGCAATGGCAACGCGCGCTTCGGGGATAAGGCGGTGGATGCGCCGTGCAGCGTCATCGATATCCATGACCCGGTTATGGACGTAGAAGACCTGACCTTCACGAAGCAGTTCACGCCTGATGGCTTCGACGACAACGGCGTCGTCATATTCACCGACGTAGGTCAAAATTGCTTGACGATCAACCGGTGGCGTCTGCACGGTTGAGAGTTCTCGAATTCCGGTGAGGGCCATCTCGAGGGTTCGTGGAATAGGACTGGCGGTGAGCGTCAGCACGTCAACACCATTAGTCACCTGTTTGATCTGCTCTTTGTGACTCACGCCAAATCGTTGCTCTTCATCAACCACCAGGAGGCCGAGCTTGGCGAAATTGATATCGCTTCCGAGGAGTCGGTGTGTCGCCACGACCACGTCGATCTCGCCTGATTCCAGGCCGGCGCGCACGGCATTGGCTTCCTTGGTGGTGAGGAAGCGACTCAGGAGGGCAACCTTGACCGGGAAGCCTGCGAAGCGTTCAGAGAAGGTGGCAAAGTGCTGACTCGCGAGCAGGGTGGTGGGCACCAAGACTGCTGCTTGAAAGCCATCCTGAATGGCCTTAAAGACCGCCCTGACCGCGATTTCCGTCTTGCCAAAGCCCACATCGGCGCAGACCAGCCGGTCCATGGGTGTGGGAAGTTCCATGTCCGCCTTGACCTCAGCAATCGCACGAAGTTGATCGGGTGTCTCGGTGAATTCAAAAGCTTCTTCGAGTTCCATCTGCCACGGCGTGTCAGGGCCAAAGGCGTGACCTTCCACCACAAGACGATTGCGGTAGAGCTCGACGAGTTCTGCGGCGACCTCGGCTGCTGCTTGGCGGGCCCGCGCGGATGCGCGATGCCAGTCGCTGCCGCCCATCTTGGAAAGCGAAGGCGCATCCCCTCCCGAATAGGGCGTGATGCTGTCGATCTGGTCGACGGGAACAAAAAGTCTGTCCCCTCCCCGGAAAGAAAGGATGAGATAGTCACGCGTTGCCCCAGCAATAGTCCTGCTCGTAACCCCCTCAAAGGCTGCAACACCGTGAATGCGGTGGACCACGAAACCACCGTGGTGGAGAGAATCAAAAAAGCCATCTTCAACGCGTTGTCGGCGTCTGGCTTTGCGGTGAGCCACTCGCCGGCCCGAGAGGTCAGACTCACTAATAAGGGCAATGCCGAGTTCTGGCAGGATCGCTCCCTGCCCGAGTGGGGCCACGACTACTTCGAGTCCAGGCTTGCCCGAAGCTTGCGTGCATAAGCGTGCCTCTAAGTCGTGCTCGACGAGAACCTCAAGGAGTCGTTCGGCACCAGCTTCGGTCGAAGGACAGAGCACAACCGCCATGCCGCGACTGCGCAGCGTATTGATCTGCGCAACCAATTGCTCACCGTCACCCCGCACAGGACTAAAGCCTCGGGTCGAAACCTGCACGGTCTTTGGGCTGTCGCTCACCGATGGCATGGCCGTCACGAGGCAAGGAGAACGCGCGAGTAAGCGGTCGTAGGGAAGGTGCAGGCGAGGAGCGTGCTCGACATCCTCAGCATTCCACGTGGCCGCCAGACTGCTCGCGAGCGCATCTTCTTCTTCAATAATGGCCAGGGCCCTCGAGCGCACCAGTGAAGGATCGAGGATGAGGACACGATCATCTGCACTCAAAAGGTCAGCAAGGAGTGCTGGATCGTCTTCGAGCCAAGGCAACAGCGCTTCCATGCCATCGAACCAGCTGCCGGCAGCAATCGCTTCAAGCTGGGCCGAAGCCCAGGTAACGGTGCTCGCGAGTCCAGCGGCGCGCTCGCGGATCTCATCATCGAGAACGAGTTCACGGCAACGAGGCAACGTAAAATGCTCGATTGCTTCAACCGAGCGTTGATCACCTGGATCAAACCAGCTGAGGCGATCGATACGGTCGCCAAAGAGGTCAATGCGAACGCCCAAGGGAGAGGTCGGTGCGAAGAGGTCAATGATGCTGCCTCGAACGGCGAATTCACCACGATGTTCAACTTGATATTCACGTCGGTAGCCAGCCTCAGATAAGGCGGTCACAAACTCATCCATGACGAGTTCGCCACCAAGGCGCAGCTCTATGGGTCGAAAGCTTGAAGCTGGCGCGAGACGTTGCAGCAAGGCCTTCACTGGCGCGACAAGCACCATGCGCTCGGAGTTCCCCGCGCGAAGTTCATCGGTGACCAAGGCCCTCGCAGCCATGGTCCCCACCTCAGGACTGATGCGCTCGAAAGGGAGGGTTTCCCATGCAGGGAAAAGCAAGGGTGCCCTGGTCTTTGGGTCGTCGGGATCTTCACCGAGGAAGAGAGAGAGATCATCAATGAGGGCCTCTGCCTCTCGCTCCGTGGCGGTAATGACGAGCAGGCGACCCGAACTGATCTTCGCGAGCGCCGAGAGCACTGGCGCTCGAGCAGCCAGAGGAACCGCCAGAGTCGATCCACTACTTAAGGCATCATGAAGGGCTTCAGCACGAGATGCCCGTCCCGCAATTGCTGCGAAAGGGACCGTCACTAGTTGGTCGCGTTCATGGCCGCCGCCACCCCAGAAGCAGCAATGGCCTCTATGGCATTGGCGCCAGCTTGCACGCCAGCGAGATAGGTCTCGAGCTCAGCACCACGAGGTTTCGACAAGACATGGTCGGCGCCCTGCTCTTTGCGCCGAGGCTTGCCCACACCGATGCGGACACGCGTGAAGTCCTGCGAATTGAGGACCTTGGCCGTTGAGCGAAGTCCATTGTGCCCGGCTAAACCGCCACCGAGCTTGATGCGCGTTTCGCCAGGCTCCAAATCAAGTTCATCGTGCACGATGACGATCCTTGAGTGGTCTTCTACTTCGTAGCGGGCGAGGAGGTCACGCACGGCAATCCCCGACTCGTTCATGTAGGTGGTCGGAATAGCGAGTACTACGCGCTCACTGCCGAGTTGGGCCGTGGTGAGGGACGCGGCAACACCCTTTTCCAATTTGGGAGAAAGATTGAATCGTCGTGCCACTTCACTGACCGCATCGGCACCCGCGTTATGGCGCGTGCCTGCATATTCAGCATCGGGGTTGCCGAGACCTACGAAAATATAAGCAACGCTCGTGCGAGACCGAGAGGGCCTACGCAACTGCATCCCTGACTACTCTGCCGAGGCAGCAGCCTCCGGAGCGGCAGCAGCGGTCGCAGCTGCCTCTGCAGCGTCCTCGCCCTCAGTCGACGCTTCGACTACTGCGCGCGCGGAGTTAGCGGTGACGATTGCCATTTCGAGGTCAGAGCCGTGCTCAACGCCTGGAGGAAGAATCACTTCGCCAACCTTGATGTTCTCACCAATGTTTAGCTTCGAGATGTCTACTTCGATCATCGTTGGGATGTCTGCAGGACGAGCAATGACGTTGATGGCGAAGACCTGCTGGTCGACGGTCCCATCAGCGTGACGAACATCAACGGCATCACCGATGATGGTCAGGGTCACTTCTACGGTTACCTTCTCATCGCGGTCCACCACGAGGAAGTCAATGTGGGTGACGTTGTTGCGAACGGGGTGACGCTGGAGATCCCTAGCCATGGCCAGGATCTCTCGGCCGTCGGCCTTGATGGTGAGCAGTTGGTTAAGACCAGCTTCACCCGACAGGGCTACGCGCAATGCTGGTCCGTCGACGGCGATGGGCAAGGGCTCAGTGCCGTGGCCGTAGATCACACCGGGGATCTTGCCTTCGCGACGGAGACGACGGGTCGTTGCTGAACCGATCTCTCGACCTACCTGAGCTTCGAGGGTTACCTCGGACATGGCTACTTACTCCTCATGAATGAACGCATGCTCAAGCGAGACGACCCCGGCGAGCAGGTTCCAAGGCTACCACCGGCTCGCCAGACCCTTCCAGAGCGCCTGGAGAGGGGCACGAAAAAGGCCAGATGGCCTAGGCCAGGTTCTCTCCGCCGAAGATCTCCGACACCGAGGTGTCTTCAAATACGGCATCAATTGCGTCAGCAATCAGTGGTGCCACCGTTAGCACCTCGAGGGTGGCAAATTGCCGGTCTGGTCTGATGGGCAAGGTATCGGTGACCACAACACGGCCAATGGGGGCTGCGGATAGGCGCTCAACAGCGGGATCGGAGAGCACCGCGTGCGTGGCCATGGCCCAGATCTCCTTGGCACCATTGTCGGCGAGCAGCTGCGCGGCGGCGCAGATGGTTCCCGCCGTGTCGATCATGTCGTCGATGATGACGCAGTGGCGTCCTTTTACGTCACCAACAACGTGACGAGCTTCGACCGTATTCGCAGTGCCGCGGGGCCGGGTCTTGTGCACCAGGGCCAGGTCGGCGCCGAGGTGTTGGGCGTAGCGTTCAGCCACCTTTACGCGACCAGCATCAGGAGCCACAACCACGATGTCACTGGAGAGCTGCTCGCGCAGGTACTTCTCCAGAACCGGAGCAGCGGTGAGGTGGTCGAAGGGAACGTTGAAGAAGCCTTGGATTTGGCCGGAGTGCAGGTCAACCGAGAGCACGCGGTCTGCTCCAGCGGCTTGCAGCATGTCGGCAACCAACTTGGCGGTGATTGGCTCGCGACCAGTGGCCTTGCGGTCCTGACGGGCGTAGCCGTAGTAGGGCACAACAGCAGTAATGCGCTTTGCTGACGCTCGCTTGGCAGCGTCGATCATGATGAGTTGCTCCATCAAGGTGTCGTTCACCGGACCGCAGTGGGTCTGGATAATGAAAACATCGGTGCCACGAATGGAACCGTCATAGCGACAGTGCACTTCGCCATTCGCGAATTCCCTGAGGTTGGCTTCTCCCAAGGTGACCCCAAGTCCAGCCGCAATCTTGTTGGCGAGTTCGGGGTGTGATCGACCTGATACCACGGTCAAGGT
>CAZTQJ010000045.1:0-8304 GCA_964615615.1 uncultured Acidimicrobiaceae bacterium | reverse complement strand
GATAGCTTCAGGTGACTGGAGTTCAGACGTGTGCTCTTCCGATCTCATGGTCCAGTTCTGGAAACGACGGATCGTGCCACCTTGAACGAAGAAGACTTCACCAGTCAGTGCACAGTCCTCAGTGCCGAGATAGGCAACAAGCGGTGAAACGTTGGCGGGGTCCCAAGAGTCAAAGACCGCAGCGTCTGAGGGCTTGCCCACAATGTCTGAAAGGCCGGGGGTGGACTCGGTCATGCGAGTACGCGCCGCTGGCGCAATGGCATTCACCCTCACGCCGTAACGGCCGAGTTCCTGAGCTGCAATAACAGAAAAGGAGGCAATGCCAGACTTGGCTGCTCCGTAGTTGGTCTGACCAACATTGCCCAGGAGTCCTGAGGTTGATGAGGTGTTGATCACTGAAGCCTTTACCGTCGCGCCAGCCTTGGTTTGTTCGCGCCAGTAAGCGGCAGCGTGGCGAGTTGGAACGAAGTGGCCCTTGAGGTGGACATGGATAACCGAATCCCAATCCTCTTCGCTCATGTTGACGAGGACACGGTCCCGCAAAATTCCGGCGTTGTTGACTAAGACGTGGAGGTCGCCAAATTCCTTGACCGCCGCATCGATGAGGCGCTTGCCGCCATCCCAATTCGCAATGTCATCATGATTGGCGATGGCCTGAGCACCCATGGCGCGAATCTCAGCGGCAACTTCTTCAGCAGGAGTCGCATCGCCGTCGCCTCCCGCGAGTGCTCCACCGAGGTCATTGACCACAACCTTGGCGCCCTCTGATCCGAAGAGGAGGGCGTGCTCGCGGCCTATTCCCCTACCGGCTCCAGTGATGATTACGACTCGACCGTCCAGGCTTCCCATGGCTACTCCTCGGCTCAGAACTCTTGACCCATCCACCCTACCCGGCGAGCCTTAGCCACTTTCGCTGAGCCTGCCCACCTCGCGTGACTAGCGACCTCGATGGAGGCGAAACCACCAATCGGGGTCACGACCATGAGCGTGAAAGTGGTCAGGGATCTGACGCATCACCCTGTCCATGGACCAGCCCTCGACACCAAAGCGCGAGTTTGCAGCCTCGGTCAAGGCACCCAAGAGGTGCGCCAGCGTTGCCTCATCGGGTTCGGTTCCGTGGTGCTTCCACACGACCATGGGGGTATCGCACACTTCACAATCAGCCACCCAGCAGATCTCATCTTCGTGATACCACTCGGTGAGACGAGCAGCTTCACAGAGTTCACAAGCTTCAGCCTTGAGGTAGCCCTCAGCACTGGGGGGATTCACTTCTTGGTGTAGATGTTGACCTTGGTTCCATACTGAACCGAGGTGCCAATAGCTGGTGTGGTGGAGAAGACCGTGCCATTCGGCGGGCCAAAGATCTTGCCGATCTTAAAGCCCCTAGCGGTGAGACGAGAAATCGCCGCTGACGCCGAGAGGCCATTCACATTAGGAATGGTTTCCATGGGTGGACCCAGACTCATAACCACCGTGACCGGTTGGCCTTTTTGCAAGAGGGCCCCCGCCGATGGCGAAGTGCGGATCACTGAACCCGCAGGGATTGTGGTGGAGTATTCCTTCGTCCTTGTGGGAAGGAAACCGGCGGCGGTCAGCGTGCTGGAAATCTGAGCATAAGTACCCGAAACAGAAGGCACGGAAATCGGTGTGGGTCCTTTAGAAAGCGTCATGACTACCGTGCCCTTGTAGGGCGCTGAAGCCGGGTTGAAGCGACCATTGACGGTATAGCTCACCACTTGGTTCTTGGGCACGGTTTCGTTATAGGCAGCCAGCGTTTTGGGGCACTTTCCCGTGAGGCTCACCGTCAACAAAAGCGCCTTGGCAGCGGGACAGTTGAGGCCCGCGACCTTTGGCACCGTGGTAGGTGCAGGTCCCTTGGAAAGGCGAACTCGGACACTGTCACCCTCCTTGAGCGAAGCCCCCGCTCTTGGCAATTGCACCACGATGTGGTCGACGGGAATCTTGAGCGAATACCGACTCTGGCCAAAGGTGAGCGTGAGATGCAGGGCGGCCAAGGTCCGCTGGGCCTCATTGGCCGTTTGCATCGTGAGACTAGGAACAGGGTGAGAAGGAGTAAAGACCTTTTCTTGGATAGCCAGAACAATGCCACCGGCAGTCACTAGCGCAGCCATGAAGGCAAGCAGGATCCAACGACGTCGCGTAATTCTTCGCGGAGTTGCGATTGCCACTGCACCACTGGCCCCAATAACCGTTTCGTCGAAACGACCATCTGCCTGCTGGTCGTAGAGGCCTGCCGATCGAGAGCGTTGAGGCCGGCGAGTCGCTGCGGGGACGCTTTGGGTTAATTCATCAGTAGAGGGAGGCCGAAAGCCAATACTGGATGATGGCTTTGCCCGCAGACCGTGGAGTGGCAGGGGATCGGGCTCAGGCAGTTGCTTCACGGCTGCCTCGAGCTGACCCACCATCGTTCGAGCGTCTATGCGCAGTTCTGGTTCCGGCGCCGATGCAGCGTGGATCACGGGTCCGAGGGCATCGAGGGATTCAAGCTGGGGTAGTTCCGCACCAACTCTGGCCATGAGCGCAGCAATTTGGGTGTCTCCAGCAAAAGGAACCGAGCCGGTGACGGCTTCAAAAAGCACTAGGGCCAAGGCGTAAACATCGGCACGACCGTCAATCGTCGCGCCTGAAGCCTGCTCGGGTGAGGCGTAGCGAACGGTGCCAATCATGGACCCCACCGGTTCTGTCCAGGATGCCTCAGCGAGGGCGCGCGCCACACCGAAGTCCGTGACCCGCACACGGCCCTCATCATCAAACATGAAGTTGGCGGGTTTCACGTCACGGTGTACAAGACCACGTTCATGGGCATAAGCCAGACCAGCCGCTGCCTGAACACCAAAGGTGGCAGCCTGAGCAGGACTTAGGCGAATGCCTCTGTCCTCAAGTTCCTTGAGCGAACCACCGGAAAGGTACTCAAGCACCAAAAATGGCCCGTCGACATCCTCTCCCCAGTCAAAGACACGCATCACATTGGGGTGATTGAGGGCCGCCACGACCTGGGCCTCAGCACGGAAGCGCTTGAGGAAGGCTTCGTCATTGGCGAGGCCGGGAAGGAGCAACTTGACGGCCACTTGGCGCTGCAGGGTGAGGTCTTCGGCCAAGTAAACGTTGGCCGACGTTCCCGCACCGAGGTGGGAACGAATGGCATATCGGCCCAGCAGGGTCGTGCCAATGGGGTGGTCTGCAGCACTCATGGGTTCTCTTCAGGCTACCGACCCAGCAGAGAACTGCGGTGGACACTAGGGCGAAGTTGGTAGATCACCGGTTTCTAGCAAGCTCACGAAGTCTGCAGCGTCAAGCATCGGAATCGCCAGAGCTTCGGCTTTTGTGAGTTTTGAAGCCCCAGGGGCTGATCCCACGACGACACAAAAGGTTTTCTTCGAGACTGCAGATGGCGAGCTGCCTCCTCGAGCGATGACTGCAGCTTCAGCCTCATCGCGAGAAAAGCCAGGCACAGAACCCGTAACGACAACAGCCTTAGCCAACAGCGTTTGCGGCAAGGAGGGCCCAGTACTGAGCTGATCTTCTATGGCCAGTCCGAGTTCCACGAGGCGATCAAGCACCTGAATATTCGTGGGATGCGAAAAGAACCTGAACACGCTCTCGGCGATGATGGGTCCCACCCCATCGATAGCCGCGAGTTGTTCGAGCTCCGCGGCACGCAGTTCGTCCAAGGTCCTGAATCGAGTAGCAATCGCTCGCGCCACCGTAGGACCAACGTGTCGAATGCCCAGGGCTACCAAAATACGAGGAAGGGGCTGGCGCTTCGCCGCCTCAATCGCGCTGATGAGATTGTTCGCCGATAACTCACCCATGCGATCAAGGGCAGCGAGAGCGGGCAATGTCAAGGTGAACAGGTCGGCTGGATCGAGCAACAAGCCTGCATCAACAAATTGCGTGATGCGCTCTTCTCCAAGACCTTCAATATCGAGTGCATGACGTGATGCAAAGTGCGCGATTCGCTGAACACGTTGCGCAGGACAGTCCACATTGGTGCAGTAGGTATCTGACTCCCCATCGAGTCTCTGCAAGGGGCCTGCGCAACTCGGACACTCGCGGGGGAAAACCCAGGCTTGTGGCCTGTTTTTCACCCTGGCATCCACCGGGCCAAGGACCTCGGGGATAACGTCGCCCGCCTTGCGCACAATCACGCGCTCGCCAGGGCGTACGTCCTTTTCACGCACCTGGTCTTCGTTATGCAAGGTGGCGAGGCCAACCGTAGATCCACCCACAAAGACCGGCTCAAGCCGAGCGAAGGGCGTAACGCGTCCCGTGCGGCCAATGGAGACTTCAATCGCCTCAAGCAGGGTGCTGCGCTCTTCGGGTGGGAACTTCACCGCAATGGCCCAACGTGGCGCACGCGACGTGGCGCCGAGGCGATCATGAAGATCGAGTTCGTTGACCTTGACCACGGCGCCATCAATCTCGTAGGGAATGTCGCCGCGCTGTTCTTGGAGGTAGTTCGCAGCCTCCACTACGGCTCCAATGGTCTTGACGACCTTTGCCTCGGCTGCAACGCTGAATCCGGCTCGCGCGAGGAAGTCCAGCACCTCACGTTGCGTGGTGAGCTCAAGACTGTTTCGGGCTGAGGTGACTACTTGATAGGCCAAAAAAGCTAAAGGGCGTGTGGCCGTGACCTTGGGATCTTTTTGCCGGAGTGAGCCAGCCGCTGCGTTTCTCGGATTTACAAATTGCTTTGCACCGAGGGCTTCTTGTGCGGCATTGAGTTGTTCAAAAGCAGCCTTGGCGAGGTAGACCTCGCCGCGCACCTGGAGCACTCCGGGAAAGGGGCCGCCCTTGAGACTTTGTGGCACTGAAGCGATGGTTTGGATATTTGCGGTGACGTCTTCACCGCTCACGCCATCACCGCGTGTCGCGGCTTGGATAAGTTGCCCGTTTTCGTACACCAAAGACATAGCCACGCCATCAACCTTTGGCTCCACGCTGAAACTCAGCGATGCTGCATCAAGTTTTGCGAGCAACTTATCGAGTCGCTCCCCCCAAGCCAACAATTCGTCGTCTCCAAAAGCATTATCGAGGCTCATCATCGGATTGAGATGCGTGACTTCGGTAAAGAGCTCAGAAGGCCCAGAACCAACCTTTTGCGCAACACTGTCTTCAGCAGCGAGCTGCGGATACTGCGCTTCGAGGGCCCTCAGTTCACGGACGAGACCATCAAAGACTGCGTCGTCAATTTCGGGATCGTCCTCGAGGTGGTAGCGACGATTGTGATAGTCCACGAGTTCGCTGAGTTCAGCCATTCTCAGGGCGATGTCTCGCTCCTGCGAACTTTGCTTAGCCACGGCGAGCTACCACCGCAGAACCCAGAACGCGATCAGGATCTTCGGGGTCATAGAGCACGGCAAGTTGGCCAGGCGCAATGGGCCGCCCACCCTGCTCACGCACGACGGCTGAACCCTCTAGGTCAAGGATGGCGGGATCTACCCTGCCATGGGCAGCAGCCTGGATGAGTACGGGCCTCCCCTGCTCGAGGGGCTGCGCCGTCGTGGTCAGACTTGATGGCACAAAGGCCACCTCGCGATATTCAATTTCCTCCATGGGACCCGCGGTAACGGTGCGACGCTCATGGTCAATGGCAGTGACATAGCGGCGGCGACCCTGTTCGTCACGGCCCATCCCCTTGCCTTGCCCAAGGGTTACGAGTTCGACTGCCGTTACCGTCCCCACAGTGGCCCCACTGCCCGCCTCCACGACGGTGCCGGGGTGCAGTTCCATGCGGTCGGCGAGAAAGGCAGCGCGGCCCAAGCTGGTGGACACAAAACACAGATCCTGGGAATCGGGCTTCATGGCCGTTGCTAAGCCCCGTTTGCTGGCGTGCTCGCGGACGGCTTCTTTGGTCAGCGAACCCACCGGAAGCAAGAGTCCTTCAAGTTGCGGTTCGGTCAGCATCCCGAGGACATAGGACTGGTCTTTGGCAAAGTCCGCACCACGACGCAGCTGTGGTCCTGAATCGCTGTGGCGAACCTGGGCATGGTGACCCGTCGCAAGTCGTTCAAATCCCATGCGCTCGGCTGCTTGCGCAAGCAGTGCGAATTTCACATGACGATTGCACTCCACGCAAGGGTTAGGGGTGAGACCCTCTTGGTGGGCAGCGATATAGGGGTCGACAACGTGTTCGATAAAGCCGTCTTCGTAGTCAAAGACATGATGCGGAATGTCGAGAGCAGCGGCAACACGACGTGCGTCATGGGAGTCTTCAGCAGAGCAACAACCTGAGTCCGAAGGCCCGCCCCAAAGCTTCAAGGTCACCCCCACAACCTCGTGGCCCTCCTCAACTAACAAAGAAGCTGCCACCGTGGAATCAACCCCACCAGACATCGCTACGAGCACTCGCATGGCCACCAACCTAGTTAGGCGCCGAGACGCCGGAGCACCTTGACCACCGTCGCGCCAGCCTCGGCGACTTCAGCCTCGGTGGTGGACCAACCCAAAGAGAGGCGCAGGGCCCCCTTGGCACGTTCATTTTCCATGCCCATGGCAGCAAGGACGCGGCTGGCTTCCCCGGCTCCCGACGCGCAGGCTGAGCCCGCCGAGGCCGCCAAACCCTCTCCGTCAAGGAGTAGGAGCAGCTCCTCACTGCGGAGACCGGGAATGGTGAGATGGAGCAGATGCGGAGCGAGATCTGCATTGGCGGCGGTCACTGCAGCCCCCGGAATGGCCGCCGTGATGCTTGCCAGCAGGCTCGCGCGCAGCCCTGCGAGTCGCTTGATCTCTACTTCGCGCTGGCTTGCAGCCATCTCCACCGCAAGGGCAAGGCCCACAGCCCCCGGAAGGTCCGGTGTGCCTGGTCGAAAGGCGGTCTCGGATGAGCCGCCAAAGGTAATGGGCTCAAGGAGATGAGGAGAGCGGACAATGAGGGCACCGATTCCTCTCGGCCCACCAAGTTTGTGTCCCGCAATGCTGATGAGATCGACATCGGTCAGCCACTGATCAAAGTGATCGTCGTAGGCAAAGCCCTGCACCGCATCAACATGGATCACCGCCTCTATGGCTACGTCGCGCACTGCCTCCGCGACAGCGCTCACGTCATTGCGAATACCGGTTTCATTGTTCACGGCCATCACCGAAACCAGGGCTTGGCTACCCGCAGCTGCGCGCGCGCACGCTGAAGGGTCAGCCATGCCTCCTTCATTGACCGTAAGCTCTTCACTCGTGCCGAGGCCGCTTTCACCGATATGACGGATTGGTCCCAGCACTGCGGCGTGCTCCGTGGAAGAACAAACTGCCACGACCGGCTTTCCCGAGCTCGTCCGCATCGCCACTGCAGCACCGATGATGCCGATATTGGCAGACTCGGTCGCCCCTGAGCACAGCACCACGCCCACGCCACTCACACCAAAAGCAGCGCCAATGCGTTCCCTGGCTTCTTCCAAAAGCGTTCGCGCTGCGCGACCCGCAGTGTGGGTTGAGAGTGGATTGGCATTGGCGATGGCCATGGCCTCAATGACTGCTGCTTTCACTTCGGGGCGCAGGGGTGACGACGCTGCGTGATCTAGGTAGGCAGTCATCACAGCATTAAGCGACGAAGAAGGTCTTCGCGTTCATGAATTCACGCATGCCGACCACGGAAAGCTCTCGTCCGTAGCCGGATCGCTTCGTGCCGCCGAAGGGCAGCTCGGGGGTGGAAGCCACAATGGAGTTCACGAAGACCATCCCGGCGTCAATGCCGTCAATGCCAATCTGCTGCTCAGCAGGATCGCTCGCCCACACACTGGCTCCAAGACCCCAAGGAGTGTCATTGGCCAACTCGATGGCCTCGGCGATGCTGTCAACGACATAGACCACGGCAACAGGGCCAAAGATCTCCTCTTGCCCTGCGCGCATGTCCTTGGTGACGCCACTCAAAATGGTAGGCGGATAGAAAAAGCCGGGCCCTTCGCCGCGTTTGCCGCCGCAGTGCAGTGTCGCGCCCTTGGCCAAGGCATCATCTACTTGGGCTTCAACTTCATCGCGTTGGGCCTCAGAAACCAGTGGGCCCACCGTGGAGCTCGGGTTCATGGGATCGCCAATGGCGTGAGCCTGCATCTCCGTGACGAAGCGAGCCAAGAAGTCTTCTGCGCGATCTGCAGTCACGATAAATCGCTTCGCGGCAATGCAACTTTGACCATTGTTTTGCACGCGTCCTTGTGCTGCTGCGGGTCCGGTGAGATCAAGGTCTGCACTTGGCATAACCACAAAGGGGTCAGCACCGCCGAGTTCAAGCACACACTTCTTCAGCACTGAACCCGCAACGGAAGCAACCGCAGCTCCCGCGGCTTCAGAACC
>CAZTQJ010000044.1:0-8328 GCA_964615615.1 uncultured Acidimicrobiaceae bacterium | reverse complement strand
GAGGGCCTTGGTCGTTGTGGGTAGCATCAAGCCCATGCTTGTATGGATGGATCTTGAAATGACCGGACTTGAAGATGACCGCCACGTCATTGTCGAGATTGCCACGCTCATCACCGATGATGATTTGAACATCGTCGCCGAGGGCCCGGATCTGGTCATCCATGCCAGCGAGGAAGAACTGGCAGAGATGGGTGAGCTCGTCACCACGATGCACACTTCATCAGGCTTGCTAGAACAGATCAAAGCCTCAAGTATCAGCCTTGAACAGGCTGAAGCCGAGACGCTCGCCTTCATCCAAAGCCATGTGAAGCCGGGCAGCACCCCGCTGGCAGGGAACTCCATTTCCACCGATAGGCGCTTCCTCGCGCGCTATATGCCCTCTATTGAGAACTACCTCCACTACCGCATTGTCGATGTTTCATCCATCAAGGAGCTGTGCCGCCGCTGGTATCCAAAACTTGCGAGCAAGGCCCCTGGTAAAGATGGTTCACACCGTGCCATGGATGACATCCGCGACTCCGTTGCCGAACTCATCTACTACCGCCAGCAGATCTTCATTGATCCGCCTGAGGTCAAGGCATGACTAGCCCCTTGAGTCTCAAAGAGGCGACGGCACAGATGACCGCCGATGACCAGGTCTTTGCCATTGATGAAGTCGATATCCGCGGCGAGAAGCTCCGCGTTTGGCGTAATGCGCCGCCCAGTCTGCGCGCTGTCCTTGAGATGAGCCGCAAGCACGGAGCGGAAGAGTTCATTGTTTATGAAGATGAACGCCTCAGCTTCACCGATCACTTCAATGCCGCCGCCAGTTTTGCCAAGGCCTTGGTCGCAGCCGGAATTCAGGCGGGAGATCGAGTGGCCATTGCCATGCGCAATCTTCCTGAGTGGTCCATCGCCTTCTGGGGAGCAGCAGCAGCCGGTGCCGTCGTCGTACCGATTAATGCATGGTGGACGACTGAAGAACTCAGCTACGGACTAGCGGACTCTGGCGCCAAGCTGCTTGTCGTCGACTTCGAACGCTACGAGCGGATCGCGGGAAGTTTGGATCAGCTTGATGCCTTAAGCAATCTCGTCGTAGTTGACGAAGACCGAGCAGAGCGAGCAGGGCAGCCACATTCGCGTGTTCACGTAACGAGCTTTAACAGTTTTCTGGGGATCATTGCGGATGATGTTGAACTCCCGGACGTGGAAATCGATAGTGATGACGATGCCACCATCTTTTACACCTCGGGAACTACGGGGCGCCCCAAGGGTGCGGTGGGTACCCATCGCAATGCCATGACGAATCTGATGAACCTCTTCTTCGTCGGCCAACGACTCACCTTGCGCTTTGGAGGAGGAAATGTCGTTGGCGGAGAGCAGGTTCGCAACAGCTATCTACTGAGCGTGCCGCTCTTTCATGCCACTGGCTGTCTAGCCATCTTGGTGGTCAACCTGGCCGCTAAGGGAAAACTGGTCATGATGCGTCGTTTTGAGCCCGGCCGGGCCCTAGAACTCATTGCGCGAGAACAGGTCACCACCTTTGGTGGCGTGCCCACCATGGCCATGCAGATTCTCGATCACCCCGATTTCGCTAGTTATGACACGTCATCGGTGCGCTCCGTTTCCTATGGTGGTGCACCAGCACCGCCAGAGCTGGTCCGTCGCATCTCGGCCAGCTTCCCGCTCGGCCAGCCAGGGAACGGCTACGGCATGACGGAGACTTCAGCAGCCACCACCTTTAATTCTGGTCCCGACTATGTCGCCAAGCCCGACAGCGTTGGTCCCGCCGTGCCCGTTTGCGACCTGGCCATTGTGCCCGAGGCTTATGAGGGTGACCGGCCAGATCCAAATCGCGAGCAAGGGCCTGAAGTGACCGGTGAACTCTGGATTCGCGGGCCACAGGTCGTGCGTTGCTACTGGAAGCGCCCAGAGGAGACTGCCAGCACCTTTGCCGGTGGCTGGCTACGTACCGGTGACATTGCTCGTATTGACGAGGAGGGCTTTGTCTACATCGTGGACCGAGCCAAAGATGTCATCATCCGCGGTGGCGAAAACGTCTACTCCGTAGAGGTTGAGGCTGCGCTCTTCACCCACCCCGCCGTTGCCGACTGCGCGGTGATTGGCATTCCCGAGCCCGTCCTCGGTGAAGAGGTCGGCGCCGTGATCGTCCTTCGCCCAGGCATGGAAGCAAGCGTCGAGGAGCTCCAAGCTCATGTGGGAGAGCATCTCGCGCGCTTCTCGGTGCCGAGCAAGATCTGGTTTCGCCAAGAAGCCATACCCCGAAACCCCGCCGGGAAAATTCTCAAGCGCCAATTACGCGACGAGATTTCTCCTGGGTCTTAATCCTTAAGGATTTACGCTTACGGGGATCGCGAGGCGATGGGCCTGAGCGCCATTGGGACCCAGATATTCAAAAAGCACCAGCATCTCAGAACCGCTCACTGCGCTGTAGGGCTGCAGTGAAACACTAAAGGGGTAGCCAGCAGCCGCGGGCATGCCCGCGGAGGAGCTGGAGAGATTTACCGACTGATGAGCAAGGACGTCACCCGCTTGAGTCTGCAATTCGACCATGAAAGCAGGTGACTTCGAGAAACCACTCAGGATAATCGGGAGCTTTACGAGAGCATTGGGTCGTGGGTTTGACAGCTGAAATACTGCATTGCCCACCAGGGCTTGAGGAGTACTTCCCGGCGGGGTGATCGCGCTGGTGCTCGTGCTGTCTGGAGTCGAACTACTGGCTGGACTCAGCCTTGCCTTGGTTTGGGCACAAGCGCCAAGCATGCTTGCCGCAAGCAATAGGCACGCCAGGCTAAGCCGAGGCTTTAGCGGCATGGATTAGTACCTCAGGACAACGGGTACGTCCACCTCGTGGACATGGCTTCCGTCGTAGGGGCTTATGGCGTAGACCGCCACTACTGCCGGACCCTGGTGACCACCTTGGTAATCGAGTGCAACGTTGTAGACACCACGCACTCCAGATTTTGGGCTTCCCAAAGGCATGGCTGCCAAAATCCCCTTGCTGCCATCCTGGAGTTCCACGATGATCTGGCCATCTTTGATTGACGCAGTGCCAGAAACCGAAACCGGACCAGAAATCGCAGCATCCGATTCCGGCGAAGAGACCGTGATAGCTGCAGCATGGACATGGGGCAAAGGAACTGCGGTGGTCGGCGTGGCTTCTCCCCCACTACAGGCTGAAGCGAGACCTGTCATGGCTGTGAGGAGTATGACGGCAGCGGCTTGGCGCCTGAGCGTATTCATTGAGCAGCCGCCTCGGCAATGCGCTCAACTTGTTCCGGGCTCAAGAGGAGATCTGCGGCAAGGCAATTCTCTTCGAGGTGGGCAATGGACTTCGTGCCCGGAATCGGCAGCACTACGGGCGAGCGAGCGAGCAGCCAAGCAAGAGAGACTTGACTTGGTGTCGATCCGAGTTCGCGAGCAACCTGGGCCAGCGGACTTTGTTCCCCAGCAAGCTGGCCTGAGGCAATGGGGAACCAAGGAATAAAGGCAATGTTGTGCTGCTCGCAGTAATCCAGAAGATCCTCTGAACTGCGGTCCACCGCGTTGTAGAGATTTTGCACAGAAGAGACTTCGACAATCTTGCGCGCTGCTTCAACTTGTTCAACGCTGACCTGCGAAAGCCCTATGGCTTTGACCTTGCCTTCAGCCAAGAGTTCAGCCAAAAGCCCATACTGCTCATCGGCATCCACCTTGGGGTCGACCCGATGCAGTTGAAACAGATCAATGGCTTCGAGCTTCAGGCGCCGCAGGCTGAGTTCACACTGCTGGCGCAGGTATTCGGGTCGCCCCACGGGATGCCAGAGGCCCGGGCCCGTTCGCGTTAGGCCCGCCTTCGTGGCGATCAGGACTTCTCCGTAAGGGTATAAAGCATCAGCGATCAGTTGCTCAGAAACCTCCGGTCCATAAGAGTCCGCGGTATCAATGAAGTTCACCCCTAGCTCTACGGCTCGCCGCAGGACTCCTTTGGCGCCTTCGGGATCCTCGGGTGGGCCCCAGACTCCCTGACCGGTGATCTGCATAGCTCCATAGCCAAGGCGGGCGACAGTGCGCCCAGCGATAACCCATGAACCTGATGCATGAACACTCACAGCAGAGACCTCCTGAACTCCTTAGCCTACTCATCAACGGGGAAGAACAAAGACCGCCCGGTGCTCGTGCACCGGGCGGTCTTTTCAATCAAACATGCTGCCGTATATCGGCAAAACCCTACTTATTGGGCTGAGGAGTGACCCTCAGGTAAGGCTTGAGTGCCTTCCAACCCTTGGGAAACTTGGCCTTGGCGTCCTCGTCGGAAACGGCGGGAGCGATAATGACGTCCTCTCCATCCTTCCAGTTCGCTGGGGTGGCGACGGAGTATCCAGCGGTGAGCTGAAGTGAATCGAGCACGCGGATGATCTCGTCAACGTTACGACCCGTTGATGCTGGGTAGGTGAGGATGAGCTTGACCTTCTTGTCAGGACCCACGATGAAGACTGAGCGCACCGTAAGGGTGTCATTGGCGTTGGGGTGGATCATGTCATAGAGGTCGGCAACCTTGCGGTCTTCATCGCCAATGAGCGGGAAGGCCAAGGCAGTACCCTGCGTTTCCTTGATGTCGCCAGCCCAGTCATGGTGTGAAGATACTGAGTCGACCGAGAGGCCGATCAGCTTCGTGTTGCGCTTGTCAAAGTCAGGCTTACGAGCGCTGAAGGCACCGAGCTCGGTGGTGCACACTGGCGTAAAATCCTTGGGGTGGGAGAACAAAATCGCCCATCCGTCGCCGATCCAGTCGTGAAAACTGATCGGACCGTCAGTGGTGTCAGCCTGGAAATTAGGGGCTTCGTCGCCCAGTCTTACTGCCATAGTGGCGCTCCTTCGTAAAAGTTCTTGGTCTCTTTGCGGCACCTTTCGAGCACCACCTGCTTGACGATAGCGCCCTTCGAGGCAATTGTCGACTTAGAAGGTCAGGAATTGGAAGAGCCCAATAAATTGGGCAATCTTCTCCATCCTCAACACCAGGCTCAGTGGGGCTTTATGGTCTGAGAACTTGCCACGGGGCCATCACCGATCGCATTGGTTGCGACAATGGTGAAGTGGTATTTCGTGCCGTTACTCAGTCCAGTAATGCTGCAACTACGGCCACTTCCGCTGCTTGTGCAGCTCTGGCCGCCGGGGACCGAGGTCACGAGGTAGGCGGAAATAGCCACTCCGCCATCTGACAAGGGCGGAGCCCAAGAGACCGTTACGGCATGGCTGGCCGCTACAAGGCTGATCTGCCGTGCAGCGCCAGGAATCAAACCAGTGCGCACGCTGGTCGAAGGGCTCGAAGAGGCACTCAGTCCCGCGTGACTGAAGGTGGTCACGGTGAAGGTGTAGAGCACTCCGCTGGAGAGGCCGACCACCTTGCAACTGGTCTTTGCCTTAGCAGTGCAGTGCTTACTGCCGGGACTTGAAGTCACCTGGTACTGGCGCAGCGTTGAATAGCCAAAACTCGAGGGTGCGGTCCAGGAAACCACGGCACTGTTCTTGGCGGCCACCGCCTGAACGGCCGTTGGCGCACCGGGAAGACCATTTTTCACGATGCTCGCCGAGGGGCTCGATGCAGCACTTGGACCATGGGTGTTGACTGCTACGACGGTAAAGCTATAGGTCTGGCCTGCAGTCAAGCCGCGAACCGTGCACTGGTTCCAGTAGCCCGTCGTGGTGCAGGTCTGGCCGCCGGGATTTGCGCTTGCGGTGTAGGAACTCATCGTCAGTCCCCCGTCATCAGTAGAAAGCGTCCAGGTAATCACGGCCTCACCATTGAACTGGCGAAGTACAGAAACCGCCGTGGGGGCATTGGGGTTGCCATAGGGAATGGCATCGTCGCTAGGCAGCGATGGGCTGCTGTCTCCAACCGAGTTATGGGCGACCAGCGTAAAGTTGTAGGTGGTTTCGGGGCTCAATCCAGTTACCGTGCAGGTGTCAGTTTCGGGAATACTCACTACGTAGGTGCAAGAGCCAGTACCCGGAGAAGCGGTCACGATGTAGCTCGTAATCGTCGCACCACCATCGTCGACTCCGGGAAGCCAAGAAACCGTCACCGCGTGGAAACCTTCGACCACTGTGGGCGCATCGAGGGTCCCAGGAACTTGAGCGGCGGCGGTGCTGTCACTAATTTGTTCAGCCTCACCAGTGCCCGAGGGATTCGTAGCGGTTACTGAAAAGACGTAGGCCGTGTTGACCGTCAGACCCGTGACCACGCAGTGCAGACCCGTGTCAGTAGCCGTGTGATAACTACAGGTTCTGCCTCCCGGGGTAGCGGTCACGGTGTAAAGGCTGATACTTGATCCTCCATTATCAGCCGGAACATCCCAGGAAACGTCTGCCGTTGTATAGGTGGTCGTATCGCTGAGGGAGGTGGGCGCGCTTGGCAGACCTGGGGTCACGGAGTTTGAACTGCCAGAAGCAGTGCTTAGCCCAAGAGCATTGGTTGCCGTAACGGTGAAGCGGTAGGCCGTTCCATTGGTGAGGCCAGTAACGATACAACTGAAGCCAGTATCAACACTCGGGTCGTAGTTGCAGCCATGGCCCGCAGGATCCGAACTGACGCTATAGCCCGTAATCGTCGAGTAGCCATCTGAGGCTGACGCAGTCCAAGACACTTCCGCTTGTCCGTGGCCTGCGACTGCTGTGGCGTCGGTGGGCGCATCAGCCACGGCAAAAGGCTCAGGGGTAATCGTGGAGGAGGCTGAGGAATCGTTGCTCGCACCCAAGGCGTTGATAGCAGAAACGCTGAAGCTATAGCTGTCGCCATTGGCGAGCCCGGTAACGACGCAACTTAGGCCCGAGTCCGTACTGGTGTCGTAGGTGCAACCAAAGCCGGCAGGATTTGAGCTCACGGTGTAGCCCGTGATGGGCGAGCCCCCTGTGGCAGGGGCGCTCCAAGAAACGGTGGCCTGGGTGTTCCCAGGCACGGCAGTCGGTGTAGAAGGGACATCAGGAAGGGTCGCAGGGGTGACCGAGCTAGATGGGTCAGACGCCGAACCATCTCCATTGGTGTTGGTCGCATAAACGGTGAAGCTGTAGCTGTCGCCGTTCGTCAGGCCAGTAACCAGGATGGGGCTAGAGGAACCCGAGACCGTTTGGCCGCCGTTGCCTGGAGTAGTCGCGTCGATGGCCGTAACGGTGTAACTCGTGATGTCATCGCCCCCATTGGAACTTGGATCAGTCCACGTGACAGAAACCTGTGCATTGTCTGGTGTTGCCACAACTGCCGTAGGTGCATCGGGTGCGGTATTTGCGCCTGCTGTCGCCACGGTCGCCATCGAAAATCCGCTGAGGGCAAGTACCGAAGTCGTAGCAAAGACGGCCAATCTTGAAGCTATGGAGCGACCATGAAACATCCTTAACCCAACCCTTCGAGGCTCACCTGAGCCATCTCCTAAAGACTAGTCATTGAGACCCCGACAGGCTAGGGCACTGTATTCCCCGCTAGCGAGCAAAATCGTGGAAAGGTAACTACTTGCCATGACCACCGAGCGCTTCACCCCTAGCCAGCCTGAGGACACTGCTGCGATCCATCTTGCCGCCTTTGATCTCGATGGGACGCTGACCGAAGGTGGGAGCGTCTTTGCCTTTCTGGTGGCGGCCGTCGGGCGCGCCAGGGTCACACGAGCCTCACTGCGCCTGAGTTTGGGCCTTGTCCTCGCTGCGCTCCGGGGAGGACCAACTGCTGACCGAGTGAAACAAGAACTCTTTGTACGCACGCTGGGTGGACTTTCTCTCCTCGAGGCTCAAAAGCTTGCCGAAACATACGGTCACGAGCACCTGCGTAGCCATGTACGTCCACAAGTCGTCGAGGCCCTCGAGCGCCACCGAGCCGCGGGACATCAACTGATGATCGTTTCCGCATCCCCGTCGATCTATGTTCAGGTCATTGCCAGAGCATTGGGCATTGACGACATCGCTGCCACCAATCTCGCGGTGGATGGTGCAGGGCGACTCACTGGAGCCTACGAGGGAGCAAATTGCAGGGGCGAAGAAAAACTTGCTCGCCTGCAGTCAGTGATCACTTCGCTCGACAAGGGCAGTGGCGTCACGCTCTGGGCCTATGGCAATTCCCGAGGAGATCTCAGAATGCTCCAAGCTGCCCGATATCCTGTCTACGTGGGCAAGCTCGGCATCTTGAGCCCACTGCGCAAGTTTCCCCGGCTACGTTCATCGCCTGATCCCAGAGATTATTCAGCATGATCATTGATCAGTTACTCCCCTCGCTCGCATCTCGTGATGCCATCGGCGTCCACGCCCTGCGTGTCCAAGAGATCGGAAGAGCGTCGTGTAGGGAAAGAGTGTTCAGAGCCGTGT
>CAZTQJ010000043.1:0-8390 GCA_964615615.1 uncultured Acidimicrobiaceae bacterium | reverse complement strand
GATAGCTTCAGGTGACTGGAGTTCAGACGTGTGCTCTTCCGATCTCTCTTGGCCGCCCATGAATGTCGAATTCCAGCGAAGCGTTATTCAGGGAGTTTGGGAAGGTCTATCTCCATGAGCGTCTTCATGGCAATGAGTACTCCTGCGTCAAAGAGGGCTTCGTCATCCTCGCCTTCGAGGGCAGTTGAGGCGAGTAACCAGGGTCGCAGTAAGACGACACCAAAAACAAAGGCGTTTCCTAGGGCCGCGACTACTCGGGCATCTTCAATACTGCGACCTTCATCTTCTAATCGCCGAAGGAGTTCGGCAATATTGGGGAAGCGACTCATGGCGACCTCGGGTGACACTCCGTTGATCATCGCCTGGGCGGTGACCCTCAGAGCGGCAGGATTTTTCTGCATGTAACGGAGTAGCGCAACACTGCCTTCGAAGGCGCCGTCTCTACTGCGCAGTTCGGCGAGGCCTTCCTTGACCCCTCGGTCGATGACCTCACGTAAGAGTTCTTGTTTAGTGCCAAAGTGACGGGTGATAAGGCCATGTTGGACCCCAGCCCTGTCGGCAATCTGACGGAGGGTCACCTGCTCAATGCCTTCTGAGGCAAGGAGTTCCTCGGCGGCATTCAAAATCGAAGCCATGACCTCTTCGCGAGGACGGCTGGGTGGCCTTTGCTCTCGGTTGGGCTTGGCATTACTCATAGATGCATAATCTCACGACTCGGCCCCCCGCGCTTATCTCCAGCCCGATTACGCTCTTGAGCATGGATGACCTAAAGACCACGATTGCCGAGATCACCACCAAGCTTGATGCCGTGGATGCTGCACTAGCGCGCATTGATGCTGGCGCTTATGGCAACTGCGTGGTTTGCTCCCAGCCCATTGAAGATGCGGTCTTGGCAATTGATGCCACCGCGACCAACTGCTCGAGTCACCCCAGGCTTTCTGAGCAGTAGATCTTTCTTTTAGCGACTCGGACTTTTAGCGCTTGTCTAGAACAGCAAAAGAGTGCGTTGCCTAAAGACAACGCACTCTTTTGCTGAGTTCTTGGCCACGCTTTGCTGAGCAAGCAGTGACGCTTAATCCCTTGAGCTACTTCTTGGTTGCCCAGAAGACTTCGGAGATCTGCTCGATCTCGGCGAGGAGACGGTCGGCCACAGCCACGTCGTTGGTCTTCTTGGCCTCACCGGCAGTCTTGGTCGCCTTCCAGAAGAGCTCGTGGAGGTTGGCGTGCTTCTCGAGGTGCTCGGGCTTGAAGTAGTCAGTCCAAAGAACCCAGAGGTGGTGCTTGACCATGTCGGAGCGCTCTTCCTTGATGGCAATGGCGCGCTGCTTGAAGTCGCCATCGTCTGAGGCGTTGTGCTTTTCCATGCAGGCCTTCACGCTGTCAGCCTCGATCTTGGCCTGTGCGGGGTCGTAGACACCACAGGGAAGATCGCAGTGTGCGGAGACCGGAGTTGGTGAAAGCCGGCTTACAAGCCGGGAAGTGAACTGGGCGAAGCTTGCCATGTTGTCTTGCTCCTCGTTGTTTGGTGGAAACGGGCTACACATGATTGGCTAGACCCGTGAGCAAGAGACTAGCGAGGACGGGAGCATCCCTGTCGATCTTGGCCGGCGTGGCCGCAGCCCTAAGCCTGGGCCTGCGTCGCGTCGAGGTTTATGGCGAGTCCATGGAGCCCTCGCTCTATGAGGGTGACCGCCTTTTGGTGGCCAAAATCAAGCCTCGGGTGGGCGACGTGCTGGTAGTCCGTGACCCGAGGGCTCATGATCGCTTGATCATCAAGCGCCTGTCGAGTCTTGATGAAGACCGCCTCTATGTTCTCGGAGATAGGCCCGATCGCTCCACTGATAGCCGGGAATTCGGTGCCCTGCCTGCTTCCTTGCTGGTGGGAAAGATGCTCTTTCGTTACTCCCGAAGAGCGCGCTAGCGCGGTCATTACGCTAGAGAGCGTGGCAACAGACCCCGCCGAGCGCTTGGCAGAATTAGGGAACTTCATTAGAGACCGGCGCCGTGGCGCCCAGATGACCCTGCGACGCATGTCTGAACTCGCCGGAGTATCTAATCCCTACCTCAGCCAGATAGAGCGCGGCCTCCGCAAACCGAGTGCCGAGATCCTCCAACAGATCGCCAGAGCTCTCTCGGTCTCAGCCGAAACCCTCTATGTGCGCGCTGGGATCTTGGAGCACGACTCGGCTGAAGGATTAGAGCATCACATTGAGGCGGACGCGCATCTCACCGATGCGCAAAAAGTTGCCCTCACCCAGATCTATCGATCCTTTCGCACCGAGCGCAGTCCCAAGGCAACTAAGTCGCCAAGTGAGTCAGCAAAGCCTGAGGCAGCAAAGCCGCAGCCAAACAAAAGTGAACAGCTCGATGCGTAGTCTCGCGGTGCTCTCCATGCACACTTCACCCTTGGCTCAGCCAGGATATGGCGATGGTGGTGGCATGAATGTCTACGTCCGTGAACTCGCTGCAGCTCTGGCGCGCAGTGGTAGCGAGGTAGAGGTCTTTACGAGGGCCGACCGCGTAGGCCTACCGGCCGTTGTTGAAGTCGAACCCGGCTTTCGCGTGCATCATCTCCTTGCTGGTCCGCAGGCAGCCGTGGACAAGTTTGCGCTTCCTGAACTCCTTGATGAATTCGCGGATGCGGCTGCAATTGCTATGGAAGCCATCACTGCCCAGCGTGGAGCCTTCGATGCGATCCATGCGAACTACTGGCTCTCGGGAGCCGCGGGTCATAGCTTGAAGCACCGTTTAGATCTTCCCCTCGTGGCCACGTTTCACACCCTTGATCGCGTGAAGGCCGAAGCGCTTTCAAGCTTGGGTGAAGGCGAAGCTCGCGAGCAGGCCGAGCAGACCATCATGGGTTGTGCTGACGCGCTGCTCGCGAGTTGTTTGGTTGAGGCCGACCAACTCACCGCGCTCTATGGGGCAGATGAGGAACACATTCACCTTGTCCCTCCTGCGGTTGATCATGCTTTTTTTGGTCCCGGCAATCGGGCCCAAGCAAGAAAGGCCCTTGGCCTTCCGGCCGAAGGCGTGGTTCTGCTCTTTGTGGGCAGAATCCAAGCACTTAAGGGCATAGAGGTTGCGGTGTCAGCCCTTGGGGCACTGGTTGACCGTGGCGTGGATGCTCACCTCGTGGTCGTTGGTGGCCCCAGTGGCCCCGATGGGGAAGAGGCACTCCACAAACTGCAAGAGGATGCACGCAACTTACAGATCTCCCATCGCTTACGTATCGTGGCGCCGCAACCTCACGAATTGCTTTCTTCTTGGTATCGCGCAGCCGATGCCTGCATTGTTCCTTCAAGGGCAGAGTCCTTTGGCTTGGTAGCTCTTGAGGCCCAAGCTTGTGGAACTCCGGTGGTGGCTTCGGCCGTGGGTGGACTGACCACCTTGGTGGAAGATGGCATTACGGGCTTTCTTGTCGATGGGCGCGATCCGGTGGCCTTCGCCGACCGCATCATCGACGTGAGTGCCAAGGGTGACGCGGAGCGTTTTTCTCGCGCGGCAGTCACGGCCGCGAGGCGTTACAGCTGGAAGACCTCAGCCGAGCGTTTCATCCAGGTCGTCGAAGGTATCTCCATCGATCATGAGCACCGCAGTGCTTTGCAGGTCGACGCTTCTTCTCGAGCGGGAAACTGAGGAGATTACGCATGGCTAGTCCTCAAATCTCCGCAGAGGCTGAACGCCTGGCTGTCGTAGAGATCATCGACGCCTGGATCGCCGAGTGGCTCCATGAGGGTTCCGCCCTCGTGGCTGCCGACCGCCAAGACGTCCTCGATGGCACGGCCTCGCATCGTTGGTATTTGCGCTTCCGCGGTGAAGAACGTGAATTCATCACCATCTGGATGACCTTTCACCAGCGCACCCTCCACCATGAAGCGCAGTTCATGCCCGCTCCCGAGGAGCAGATCGAAGCGGTCTATGCCTATTTGCTGAAGCGCAATCGTGAGACCTATGCCATGGCCTTTACCCTCGGCCTTGAAGATGCCATCTACTTAGAAGGCAGAGTTCCAGGATCAGCCGTGAGTGCCGAGGAGTTAGATCGCATCGTGGGGGCCACGCTGGCGAGCTGCGACGACCTCTTCCCCACGGCTATGAGCATGGGTTATGCCTCCAAGTACCGCCGGGCCCCTCGTCCCTAGGGACCTGGCCTTCGGAGCCTTAAGGCTTCGGGCAGTAGAATAAGGAAATGGCCGCACAGCTCGTACTCGTCGGTGGCGGAACCATGGGCAGCGCCCTGTTGGAAGGCCTCTTTAGCGCAGGTCGTCTCAGCGTGGCTGAGACCATCGTGGTTGAACCCGTCCAAGAGCGCCGTGCAGTGCTTGCCGAGCGTTTTGAGGGCCTGCTCTGCGTCAGCGCTCTTGAGCTCGATCAAGTCGATGCCAACACCGGGGCCATCTTGGCGGTGAAGCCTGAGATGGCTGAAGGTGCGCTTCGAGCCACTGGAGCAGCTGGCATTCATCGCGTGCTCTCCATCGTGGCCGGCCTGCCCACCCAGAGGCTCGAAGCCGTGCTTCCCGATGGAGCTGTTGTAGTTCGTGCCATGCCCAACACGCCGTCTTTGGTTGGCGCCGGCGTGAGCGCTATCAGCGGTGGTAGCCATGCAACGGCTGCTGACCTGGCCTGGGCCGAAGAACTGCTGGGCTCGGTGGGCATTGTGGTGCGCGTAGCCGAGCGTCACCTCGATGCGGTGACGGGTGTTTCTGGTTCCGGACCTGCCTATCTGTTCTTGATTGCCGAAGCACTGATTGACGCAGCGGTCTCTGCCGGCCTTCCCCATGGCGTTGCGCGCACCTTGGTGGTGCAAACCATGGTGGGTTCGGCCAAGCTGCTCGATGAATCTGGTGAAGACCCAGCTGTACTTCGCGCGCAGGTGACCTCGCCGGGTGGCACAACGGCGGCTGGCCTGCGTGCGCTTGAAGCTCGAGCCGTGCGTTCAGCCTTCGTCGAGGCGGTCTTAAGCGCCGTCGAGCGCGCCCGCACGCTGGGTCGCTAAGCCATGTCCGTTGTCGTCGTTGGGGTAGATCACCTTCACGCCCCCTTTGACCTCGTAGAGCGCATCACGGTTAGCGAAACAGATCTCCCCAAATTCCTCGCCGAACTGCGTTCTGACGCCAACCTCGGCGAAGTGGTCGTGCTCTCCACCTGCCTGCGCACCGAGATCTACGCCGTCGTTGATCGCTTTCACGATGGTGTGACCTCCATGTGCACGGCCTTGGCCGAAAGGGCAGGCATAAGCACCGAAGCCTTTGAAGAGGAAGCGACCATCCTCTTTGACCGTGGCGTGGCCACGCACCTGTTCTCGGTGGCTTCGGGTCTCTACTCAGCCGTTCCCGGTGAGAGTGAAGTGCTCGGTCAAGTTCGCCGAGCACTCGAGCATGCGCGCGAAGAAGCCGCCGACGGCCAAGTCTTGGGCACGCTCTTTCAGCATGCTGTCGAGACAGGTCGCAAGGTTCGTCATGAGACCTCTATTGGACGAGGATCGGTTTCGTTTTCTCACGCCGCGCTCGAACTCGTGCGCCAGCGTTTCTCAGGCTCCCTTGCTGGCCAGCGGGCCGTTCTCGTTGGAGCCGGCGCCCTAGGCGAGAGCGTTGGCCAGGCCTTGGCGGCCATGGCTGAGGCTGATAGGCCCGCCTCACTCACCTTGGTGAACCGCACGGCGGAACGGGCTGAGGCCTTGGCCCTAGCCCTTGCTGAGCTCAGGCCCTCGCTTGCGGCTTTCGATGATCTTTCCCAAGCACTCGCCGAGGCTGACCTCCTCGTCGTCGCGGTTGAGGCTGATCATCAATTCATCGATACTGCGTTGCTTGCTCAGCGTGATGGCAGTCCCTTGCTTATTGCCGACCTTGGCATGCCCCGTACGGTGTCCGCTGAAGTGCGCAGCATCGCTGAGGTCTCTGTGCTGGATGTTTCTGACATGTCGCAAATGGTGAACAGCGCCCTTGATGCTCGTCGGGCTGAAGTGAGTGCCGCTGAAGCGGTGATCAGCCGTGAGGTGGAAAGACATGAAGCTGCAGTTCGCGCCCGTGGTGCAGCGCCGGTAGTTACCGCTCTTCGCGAACGCGTGGAGGCCCTGCGCCTGGCTGAACTCGAGCGCAGGCGCAGTGAACTCGCTGACCTCACGCCAGAGCAGTATGCCCGGGTCGAAGAGATCACGAGGGCCGTGGCCAACAAGTTGCTCCACGAGCCCACGGTGGCGCTTCGTGACAGTGCAGGTAGTCCTCGTGGTCAGCGGATGATCGAGGCCATCCGCTCCCTCTTTGATCTCTAAGGCTGATGGCAGCTGACGCGATGGAGCTGATCCGACTCGCAACGAGGAAGTCTCCGCTGGCGCTGATACAGGCCAATCGCGTGGCCGACCTCCTGCGCGAAGCATCTCCGGGCCTTGAGGTGGAACTCCTTGCTTTGGAATCGGGTGGCGACAAAGACCTGACCACAGCCATTAGCCACATGGGCGGTGTGGGGATTTTCGCCAAAGAGATTCAACTCGCCGTGCTTGAAGGCAGGGCCGATGTTGCGGTGCATTCCGCCAAGGATCTCCCCACTGAGCCCATTGAGGGTCTCGTGCTTGCAGCCGTGCCTGAAAGGCTTGATCCTCGCGACGCCCTTGTGGGCGCGACCTTAGAAGAGCTTGCCCTCGGAGCTCGCGTAGCCACGGGTGCTCCGAGGCGCAAGGCGCTGCTGCATGCTCTGCGCCCCGATCTTGAATTTGTCGAGCTGCGCGGCAACATGGCGCGTCGCCTTGATCGCGTAGGCGAAGACGGCATTGCCTGCGTGGTTGTCGCAGCCGCAGCCCTCGAGCGTCTGGGCTTGAGCAGCCGTATTGATCACTACCTTGACCCCGAGCTCATGGTGCCTCAGGTCGGCCAAGGTGCACTCGCCCTTGAAGCGCGCAGCGATGACCAGCACAGCCTTGCACTGCTGGCTCACCTAGATCAGCGCTCGTGGAGTTTGGCGCTTCGCACCGAGCGAGCTTTCCTCGCCTCACTGGGTTCAGGTTGTTCCATCCCTGCGGCTTGTTACGCAATTGCCAGCGAAACTGCTATCAGCGCCCGAGGATTCTTAGGCGAGCTTGATGGGTCACGCTCTTTTCGCGCGATGGTCGAGGGTGATAATCCCGAGGAGCTTGGCTCGCGCTTAGCGCAGCAACTCTTGGCCGAGCCAGGTGCTCGTGAGATCGAAGGCCTTCGTCCGTGAAACCCATTGCGGTCGTGCGACCAAAGGCTTCAGCTGATCGCAGTTGTGCAGCGCTCATCGCAGCCGGCCTAGAGGCCTTGCCCGTGGCGCTCACCGCTCAAGTTGATCCCCCTGACGGTGGCTTGGCACTCGCCACGGCCCTTGATGGTCTTGACAGTCATGGGGATCTTGATGGTCCTGGCCTGATCACCTTGGCGAGCGCTGAAGGTGCGCGTCGCTTCCTCGCTGCACTCAAAGGCAGAGCACTGCGCCCCGGCGTGATCTTGGCGGTGGTGGGGCCTTCCACCGAAGCGGTATTGGTCAATGCGGGATTGAGCGTCGACCTGCTTGAGCGCGTGGCCGGGGGAGCGGCCCTTGCTGAGCAGATTGCTTCGCCAAAGGCCAGCAGCAAGGCCTTGGTTATTGCTGCGCTTGAAGGCCGAAGGGATTTAGCCGAAGGCTTAACGGCCAAGGGATGGCAGGTCGAAGCGGTGGCTGCTTATGCCACGGTGCCCATTCAGCCAAGTAGCGCTGAGCTTGAGGTCTTAGCGAATGCTGACTTGATCGTGGTTGCAGCACCTTCCTCGCTGCGCGAGATCGCTGCCTTGGTCGCTGCGACAGATGGGGCCGGTCGGGCCCGTCGGGTGGTCGCCATAGGCAGTACCACGGCCAAAGAGGCCAAAGTTCTTGGTTTTGATCTTGCTGGCGTGGCCGCAGAACCTAATGATGCGGGTGTTATTGCGGCCATCAAGGCAATGCTCGAGATCTAGCGCTCTTTGCGGGCCGAAGAGACCCCCAAGCAGGGGTCCTAGGCTTAAGGCTCGTGGACCCCATTACTGCTCGCCCCCGTCGCCTTCGTCGCAGCCCAGCTCTGCGTCGTCTCGTGGCCGAAACCAAGCTCTGCGTCGATGACCTCGTCGCCCCACTCTTTGTTTCCGAAGTGCTGGAGGCACCGGCACCCATCTCTTCGCTACCCGGCCAGGTTCAGCACAGTTTTGATTCTTTGTTGATGGAATCTGATCGCATTGTCGGACTCGGTATTCCTGCTGTCGTGCTCTTTGGCCTCCCGGCCAAAAAAGATGCCCTGGGTAGTGGTGCTTCAGATCCTTCGGGAATTATTCAGCGCGCCATTGCCGAGCTCAAGGCTCGTCATGGCGATGCCCTCGTGGTCATTCCTGATCTCTGTCTTGATGAATACACCGACCACGGCCATT
>CAZTQJ010000042.1:1807-8471 GCA_964615615.1 uncultured Acidimicrobiaceae bacterium | reverse complement strand
GAGATAGCTTCAGGTGACTGGAGTTCAGACGTGTGCTCTTCCGATCTGTACCCGACGATCGTGGATCGATTCAAGCTTGCTCAATGTCTGGCGCGCAAAGAGCCCGACAGCAATACCTTTGCTTGGTCGCCCCGCAATGCCCAACGCACTATCGCACTTGGCGCGCTGCGCCGTTGCCTGGCTGGATCAAGCACTGCCCCTTTGGATGCTGTCCTTGCGGAACTAGAACGGCTGGCCATCATCGGCCGCAGGGATCCTGTGGATTGGGGCTCTCTCCCACATTTCCTCGCTCACTGCCCTGAAGGGGAGAGAGCGGAAATTGTTGAGCGGGCCAGCAGTCTTGCGACTTCGATACTGCTCGCCGTCCCCTGGAGAAATTTCACGGATCGGCCAATATTTGGTGAGCAGATTGGCCCACTGCGAATTGGCAAGTTAAGCCTCAAAGCAAAAATCGACCTCGAACTCTCCCATGGGTCGACTTCCAGCTTGCTGCTGGTTGCTCAGGGCAAGCCCGCTCCACGAGCAATTGATGAATTGGCCTATGTGGCGGCCCTTGCTGCCCTTGATCCAAGGCGTCAGCGGCCCGTACTGAGAGTTTTGTCCTGGTGGCCCAGTACGGGGAAGGTGCAAGAGGTCCTCACGGGGCCTGGGGCAGTAGCAAGAGGCGTAAACGCCATCATTGAAGCCCTCAACACCCGCCAACTACTCCAAGCGGCCTAAGGCTCAGCTTCGGCTCGTCTTTTAGTGCTTCTGAGGTCCTCAGGGGAGAGTGAAGGGCCAAAAGACTGGCCTTGCGGGAGAGGGGGCTGTCGGCAACTAGCCTTGTAAGACCATGTCAACTGTTAAAGCCATCCGAAATGTAGCCATCGTCGCCCACGTCGACCACGGCAAAACCACCCTCGTGGACGCCATGCTATGGCAGACCGGGGCTTTCCGGCAGAACGCTGAGGTAGCCGACCGGATTATGGACTCTGGCGACCTTGAGCGCGAAAAGGGCATCACGATTCTCGCCAAGAACACCTCAGTGGTCTACGAAGGCGTAAAAATCAATATTATTGACACCCCTGGTCACGCTGACTTTGGTGGCGAAGTAGAGCGTGGCCTCTCCATGGTTGATGGCGTGCTCCTGCTCGTAGATGCCTCTGAAGGCCCACTTCCTCAGACCCGCTTTGTGCTGCGTAAGGCCCTCGAGGCTCGCCTCCCCGTCATCCTCGTCATCAACAAGGTTGACCGCCCTGACGCCCGTATCGCTGAAGTTATTAACGAAGTTGAGGAGCTCTTCCTTGACCTCGATGCCGATGAAGACCAGATTGACTTCCCCATCCTCTACGCCTGTGCGCGTGACGGTTGGGCAGCCAAGGCTGAGGGCGAAGTTGGGACCAACCTCATTCCTCTCTTTGAGTCCATCGTGCACGACATCCAGCAGCCTCCAGCCCCCGAGGGTGGCCTACAGGCTCTCGTATGCAACCTTGATGCCTCGCCTTACCTGGGTCGCCTGGCGATTTGCCGAGTGATGCGTGGAACGATCAAAAAGGGACAGATGGTTTCGTGGTGCCGCGTTGACGGGACTATCGAAAAGATTAAGGTCGCCGAGCTACACATCACCGAAGCGCTAGACCGCGTTCCAGCAGACGAGGCATCGGCCGGAGAGATCGTGGCCGTGGCCGGTATCGAGAATGTCACCATTGGCGAGACGCTCGCTGATCCCGAGAATCCCGAGCCGCTGCCGCCCATCACGGTTGATGAGCCAAGTCTGACCATGACGATCGGGACCAATACCTCACCGCTTGCTGGAAAAGATGGCAAAAAGCTCACCGCCCGCATGGTGCGTACGCGTCTCGACCAAGAGCTCATCGGTAACGTTTCGATCAAGGTTGAAAATACCGAGCGTCCCGACACCTGGGAAGTTGCCGGACGAGGCGAACTTCAGTTAGCCGTGCTGGTTGAAACGATGCGTCGTGAAGGTTTCGAATTGACCGTGGGTAAGCCACAGGTCGTCATCCGTGAAATTGACGGCGTGAAGCACGAGCCCTTTGAGTCAGTAACCATTGACGTCCCTGAGGACTACCTCGGCGTAGTGACCCAGCTACTCGCTTTGCGCAAGGGCACCATGCGCGAGATGGTCAACCATGGCACCGGATGGGTTCGCATGGACTTCCACGTACCCGCTCGTGGCTTAGTGGGCTTTCGTACGGAATTCCTCACCGAAACCCGGGGAACTGGCATCCTGCACCACATCTTTGATGGCTGGGAGCCCTGGGCTGGTGCGCTGCGCACCAAGCGCAATGGCTCTTTGGTCGCTGACCGCAATGGTGTGACAACCAACTTCTCCCTCTTGAACCTCCAAGAGCGTGGACAGCTCATCGTGGGTGCCGCTGAAGAGGTCTACGAAGGCATGATCATTGGCGAGAACGCTCGCACCGAAGAGATGAACGTCAACCCAACAAAGGAAAAGAAGCTCACCAACATGCGCTCTGCTGCTGCTGATGACTTTGAGCGACTCACCCCTCACACGGCGCTTTCTCTTGAGGCCGCTTTGGAATTCATCGGTGATGACGAATGCGTAGAGGTCACCCCCTCACACGTACGCCTCAGAAAGCTCATCCTGGATGGGACCGCTAGAGGCCGTATTCGCTCTAACGAGAAGAACGCCTAGACCGCAGTCGCGTTAGCGGGCAGACTGTCGTCATGCGGCCAAGTTCTGGGAGAAATTTAAAGGGCGACCCAACCATCTGGGCCATCCCGGGCTTTTTTGCCACCATGGCCCTTGAACAGGCCTGGTACCGCAAGCGACCTGCGCGCGCTCAAGAAGCTGGGGCCTACGAGTCTCGTGATACGCGCAGCAGTCTCACCATGGGGAACCTTTCCATCCTCGCGCCCTTACTGCTCCCCAGGCTCTTAAAGCCGCTCACACCTGGACGAGGTCGCCACGGCAAAGTTCTGCTCGGACTTATTGCAGGCTCTGCTATCGCTACTACCCTTGCCGATAAATACCTAGCGAAAGACCAGAGCCAAGGTGTTCTCGCTATCAGCCAAGACGAAATGAGCGATGGAGAGGCAGTCCAAGGAAAAATTTCAGCGGTCGTCACTAGCCCAGATCGTCATGATGCGAGTGCTGAACTCCTTCGGCGCATCGCCGCCCCTATTGCGGTTGGGGCTAGCGGCATAGCCGCAGCTAGCCTGCTCGCTTCAAAGACCAACGCTGAAGTGATGTATGCGAAGAGACTCCTCCCCGATCTTGGCAAGGGGCCAGCGGCCTTTGGGCTCGCCATGCTGGGCTGGGACTTTCTTTATTACTGGAGTCACCGCATCCAGCATGAGTATCGCTACCTTTGGGCGGTTCACGTCGTTCACCATTCCTCAGAGCACTACAACCTCTCCACGGCCCTCAGACAACCCGTTTCTGAATCTCTGGTTCCGGTAATGCCCTACGGCATCCTGGGTCTCCTTGGTTTGAGACCCAGCCTCATCCTGAAGGCCAGAGGCCTGAATCTGATCTGGCAATACTGGATCCACACCGAAGCCGTCGAATCGCTCGGACTTGGCGAGGAGTTCCTCTCCACGCCCTCGGCCCACCGCGTCCACCACGGCTCGAATAAGAAATATCTCGACCTCAACCACGGCGGGATTCTCATCATCTGGGACCGCATCTTCGGAACCTTCCAGCGTGAGGAAGAACGGCCCACCTACGGACTCACCAAGAACATTAAGACCTTTAATCCCCTCAGGGTCATCTCCCATGAGTTCCAGGCCATCTTCAAAGACGTCTCGCAGGCCAGTTCTTGGCGCGAGCGCCTTGGCTATGTAGCTGGTCCTCCAGGCTGGAAGCCAGCCTCAAAAGGCCTCACCTTGGTGGCTGCCTCTGCGGCCAGTATCGTAGATGGCGGAGGGATGGCAGAGCGGACAAATGCACTGGTCTTGAAAACCAGAGTGGTGAAAGCCACCGTGGGTTCGAATCCCACTCTCTCCGCTGAGGAATTGAGTTAGTAATGCAGAGTTTTGAAATTGCGAGTGAAGAGGCTTTGGCCTTTTTTGCTGAGCACGGATGGTTGGCCCTCCGTGGCGTACTACCCGTCTCCCCTGACACCTTGAGTGACTGGGTAGACGAGGTGGCCGCCTGGGCTGATGGCGGACCCGGCCTGCATTACCGAGAGGCAACGGAGGCTGGTCCGAAGCTTTGTCGCAGTGAGAATTTCACGCCTAGTCATGCCGGGCTCTACAGCCTCCTTCGCGAAGGCGCCATCCCCGAAGTCACCTCAGCTCTCCTCGGAGAGCCAGCGGTGCTCTATAAGGAAAAGATCAACTACAAGCTCTCTGGTGGCGCTGGTTATTCCCCCCATCAAGATGCCCCCGCCTACCGGTTCATTGAACGCCATATTTCCTGCATGCTTGCCGTAGACGCCGCAACGCCGGAAAATGGATGCCTTGAAGTCGTTTCGGGAAGACAGCGGGAAATTCTTCCTCAAGATGAGCGGGGCTGCATTAGCGCCGAGGTCGTGGCTGAGATGGACTGGGAAACCGCCAGTCTTGAGCCTGGAGATGTCCTGTGGTTCCACTCGCGCACTCCACACCGCTCAGCGGCCAACTCATCATCAAAGGACCGCCGAGCCCTCTACCCGACCTACAACGCCCTCTCAGAGGGAGACCTGCGCGATGCCTACTATGAGCAAAAACTGGCTGAGTTCGCCGCTTCGGCTGATGACCCCGGGCGCATCAAGCTCTCCCTCATTGGTGACTTTGAAGGGAAGGCACTGTGAAAGCACTCAAATCCGTCGATCAACTCCTCGAACTTTTCCGGGAATTCGGAAACGAATTTTATGGCGAGGATGTCACCCAACTTGACCATGCACTCCAATGTGCGGCACTCGCTTCACATCGAGGTGACCCACCCGAGCTCATCCTTGCTGCCCTCCTCCACGATGTTGGGCACCTCGTCGAATTGAAAGAAAAGGTCGACTACCAAGAGAGCACCGCTTATGACCACCGCCATGATGCCATCGGAGCCGCAGCCCTGAGCAAGCTCTATCCCGAATCCATAACGAGGCCCATCGCTCTACACGTGACGGCCAAGCGTTGGCGATGCAGCGTTGATAAGGCCTATGAGGCGAGCCTCTCAGCAGCCTCAACGATCAGCCTTGCTCTGCAAGGTGGTTCACTATCGCCCGCAGAGCGCAAACAGTTCGAAGCTGACCCGGCCTTCGCCGTTTCGGTTGCCCTGCGCGAAATCGATGATGCAGGCAAGATCGACGGACTTGAAGTTGAAGACCTTGATGCCTACGAAGGCATGCTGCGGCGTCTCGTTATCAATAAAAGCTAAGCACCGTGAATGCGGCCTCGCAGGCCATCAAGCCACTCATCGGCAACGGCTCCCGCACGCAGAGCCTGGGCCCGAACTTGGGCGTGGTCGCCACCGGCAACCGGATAGGAGCCCAGCACCTTCACGTCAGCCAGTGAAGCATGGAGCTCCGCTAGGCAGTCACCCACCATCTCGTCAGCAAGATGGCCGTCAAGATCAATAACAAAGCAGTAATCCCCGAGCGCACGCTTGGTAGGCCGTGATTCAAGTTTCGTCAGGTTGATGCCTCGTGCAGCGAATTGACCAAGGATCCCGTAGAGGCTTCCGGGTTGGTCCGCTTTTTGAAAACAAACAATCGAAGTCTTGTCATGACCCGTGGGTGGGGCGACGCTGTTGAGCGACACCGCTACAAATCGTGTCTGGTTATCCTCATGATCTTCAACATTCTCTGCGAGAATTTCCAGGCCATAGAGGGCCGCAGCGAGTCGTGGAGCAATGGCTGCAACATCGGCCTTGGGCTGCTCGGCCAGAAGGCGTGCAGCATCTCCGGTGGAGTTTGCGACTTCCTGAACGGCCTCCGGTAAATTTTCACGCAGGTAGCTCTGACATTGTGCGAGGGCATGAGGGTAGGAAAGGACCTTGGTAATTTCCTGCAAGCTCACTCCGGCATTCGCCATGAGCTGAAGGTGAATATCGATGACCACCTCGCGTTGGATGTAGAGGGCGTGGTCGAAGACCAGGCCATCGAGGGTGACATTGACGGTCCCCTCTATGGAGTTCTCTAAGGGCACAAATCCCATTGAGACCTCTCCCTTGGAAACCGCGGCCAAAACCTCAGGAATCGACGCGTAGGGTCTCAGCTTGCCTTCCGCAAGGTCGGGCTGGGAAAGGAGCGCTTCTTCGGTGAAGGTTCCGGCTGGGCCGAAATAGCCAACGCTTGGGTGCTCGCTCACCTCATCAAGACTACCGGGCCGGGACGGCCAGACTCAGGGGAGGGCGCTAGGGTCGGCATATGGCCAGACGCATCGTCTCCGCAGAACGCATCATCAAGGCTCCGGCCTCAAAAATCTTCGATCTTCTTGCAGATCCCGCCAATCACCAGAGTTTTGATGGTTCTGGAACCTTGCGAGGCCCTAAGGGCTCCACCTCCTCCCAGCGCCTAGCCCTGGGATCAAAATTCTCCATGAATATGGAGAACGGGGTTCGTTACGGAATTACCAATGTCGTCTGCGAATTTGAAGAAAATCGCAAAATCGCCTGGAAGCACATCGGTGGCTTCATCTGGCGTTACGAAATCTCCGAGGTCGATGGAGGATGCAAGGTTGTGGAGAGTTTTGACTACTCCGTGCTCCTGGGTCTAAGCCTCGT
>CAZTQJ010000042.1:0-1707 GCA_964615615.1 uncultured Acidimicrobiaceae bacterium | reverse complement strand
GCTGAAGCGCTGGCAACACCGATAAGCAGCACGGTCAAGATGATGGAGAGCATGTTCATAAGTCCATCCTAGCGCTTTAGCCACAAAAAAATGAGTGGCAGCTCTCGGCCGAAAAACTAAGAATCCAGGGAAAAGCGATAGAGGTTAGAGTCACGCAGTTCAAAACCGAGACGCTGGTAGAGGCGGTTTGCTGCTTCACGACTTGGCCGGGAAGTGAGATCGACACTCTTTGCGTTCCAGCGCCGAGCACGGTCAATTGCTGCATTGACCAGCGCTTCACCAACCCCGCGGCCGCGTGCTTGTTCATCGACAACCACGTCTTCGATCCATGCCCTTACGGCCGTAGGGGTCTTGAATGTCACTAAGACCAGTGAGCCCAATATCGAAGCTTCGTCACCACGGGCAAGAAACAGGGCCGAATTGGGATTGGCCACAATGTCTTCCAAGGTCCCCGCTTCAATTCTCGGGGCTGAGCTGCTCAGTTGGGGAATGAGTAGGCGCATGGCCTTGAGTACTTCGCCGTCAGCGACAATGACCTCTTCAACGTCAATACTCATGTCGTACTTTCCGACTCTCCACGCCACACAGGATTACGCAAGGGGTCATAGACCACTTCGCGGATCTCTCCTCGGATTGCCGCAAAGACATGATCCCCCCAGCGTTCCACCCCGGCCAAAGGCGATGGCAGATTATCGGGACCGAACCAACCCAAGTCAGCAACCTCAAGGGGATGTGCCTTCAACTCTCCGCCCACCGCGCGGCAGTAGAACAGCAAGGAGTAAAGCGTGCTGCGAGAAAAACCCAGACGAAGACCATCGAGCAGGCCAATCAGTCGCACTGGCTCCACTTCTATGCCGGTCTCCTCTTCAACCTCTTTCACGGCGACTTCAACGGCTGAATAGCCAGCGTCACACCAGCCCGTGGGATAGAGCCAGACGCCTGAATCAGCTCGCTTAATCAAGAGCAACTCGCCCTTGTCATTACCGACTGCGGCCCCTACGGCGACTTTGGGGGTGACGTAGCCAGCTACGCCATCACCAATTTGCTTCATCCACTCTTCGAGGTGGACTACAGCCTCGGTCCCTTCAAAGCCTTGATCAGCTGCAGCTTTGATATCGGCGGCAATTTTGAGAATTTCTTCGTAGCGCTCGCGCTCGTACTCCACCTTGGTGAAGGCCATTCCCGTCCGCGCAACACCACTCAGGGATTCTGCCCATCGGAGCATGGTGCTAATGGGGACGGCTTGTTCCATCCCTTCACGCTACCAAGGGCTCGGGCCTAGGGCTTACTCGTGAGAAGATGGGCCATGGCCGTAAATGAGGACTGTCGACACTACGTAATGTCTTCCACGCCAAGTGGGGACAGAGTTGAGCGCTGCAAGCTCGATGCTGCCCAGACGGTGCCCTTTGCTTGTCCTGAGGGATGTCTGTTCTTTGAACCAAGGGGCATCGCAAAAACTGGCTGGCAGCAGACTTAGCGCTAGAGACTCCCCTCAGCGCAGTTCCCGAATACTCGGGCAATGGCTCATTGTTTCCCTGCCTTGTCGCCAAGGCGCGAGCTAGTCGCCTCGTAAATTAGCTTTCGAGAAGATCACCCAGGAGGTCTACTTGGACACCCTCGGCACGTAGCCAGTCGAGCGCGCGCTCAACTTCATGGATTTCGCCATCCACTTCGCAAACAATCCAACCAACGTGCTCTTCAATCGCT
>CAZTQJ010000041.1:0-8574 GCA_964615615.1 uncultured Acidimicrobiaceae bacterium | reverse complement strand
TTTTGCACAGGCCTCGTATTGCTCAGCCTCGCCACCGGCCGGGTCAATAACCTCACGGTCTGCCTCAAACCCGGGGCCAGCGAGGTCAAGGGTCTTCATGCGCTCAGCGAGATTTCCTTCTCGCGAAGCCAGATCTTCAATGAGGCGGTAGATGGTTGCCGTGCGAGCTGCTGCCTCGGGGTGGCGAGCGCGCACGTAACGGATGTGATCATGCTCCATGGCCACAATGAGATCAGGCCAGGCGGCAAGCTCATCATCGAGTTGCGTTGAGCGATGTGAGCCGAGAGAGAAATCAGAGAACTCGGGAATGGTCTGCAGTGCAGAGCGCACCCGAAGGCCAGCTGGCTGCTGGGAGATAGTCAGCGTGCCAGCGGTGCGGATCTTCACATCGCTACCGTTGTATTCAGCGAGTTGTTCGAGGTAGACGCCCAACATCACTGAGCGCGCGGCATTGCCGGTGCAAAGCGTAAGAATGCGTTGGGCCACAAGCTGCAGATTAGGAGATTCCTGAGGCCTTCGGACTCAGTGCAGGCGTTAAGGTCAATCCATGGCACTCAGCGGAACATACGAAGCGAGTCCCTCTGATTGGGTGCGCGAGCAGGTTGAGGCCTACGAGCGCTCTGGTGGCACCGAAGGCAACACCCTGCTCGACACCGGATTGCCCGTGGTCATCGTGACCCACCGCGGGGTCAACAGTGGCAATCTGAGAAAGACCCCACTCATGCGCGTTGAGCACGAGGGCCATTACGCACTCGTCGCTTCCAAGGGTGGCGCTCCCGATCACCCAGCTTGGTATGCCAATCTCGTCGCCGACCCCATGGTCATGATCCAAGATGGACCTCTGCCTCTGGAGTTCTCTGTTAGAGAGCTTGAGGGCAAAGAGCGCAGCGACTGGTGGGAACGAGCAGTCGCTGCCTATCCTCCCTACGCCGAGTACCAGGAGAAGACCACGAGGGTCATCCCGGTGCTGCTGGCAAGCCGCTTCGGGGTCTAGGCCAACCGCCAGCCTTGAGGGAAGGAGGCCGGCTGCGGCCTACGTCACCTGGTAGTGCGTCTCACCAACGAAGCCCAGACCGATCCCCGGCGTCTGGGACCAGCCGAGCAGCTGGCTGTTGAAGGATCCCGTCCTGGAGTTCTTGGGAACCTTGAAGGCCACCGTCACGGTTGCCCCATGCTGCTTCACCAGCACCGGCTTCTTGAGGAAGACTGGCCAGAAGTCCACGGCGTCGACGACGGACTTGATCTGCTTGGCCCCCATGGGACGGCTGCAGTCGTAGGTGATCTCATCGCAGGTGAAGAGCACAAAGGTGGCCTGGTAGCGGTGCCCGCGCTCGAGCGTGCTCGGGAAATCCACTGCTGCGTAGCCGAGGTCCACGAAGAGGCTGGTGGTTACCGGTCCTGCACCCTTGAAGTTCTGGCTTGCGGCGAGCGAGCCCTTGAGCTTGCACAGGCCGAGCTTGAGCGTTCGGAGGCCCCCGTGCTTCAAGGTGCAAACCGCCGGCGTCAGCGATTTCGCGGAGATCTCACCGTCTCCGAGCCAGGAGAAGGCCCCCACGGGTCCCCCTAAAGCCGCCACCTGGAGGAAGAAAAGGGGGATGGCCCCTGACCTGTAGGGGATGGTGCAGGTATCGGCGAAGGCGCAGCCGCTCAAATGGGGATCACCGGGGGTTACTAGGAGCGACACCACCGTGGTCGCAGGTTGGTAGTCCTGGTTGCCGTCAACAGTGATGCTGAGGGAGCACTCACCCACAGCGTCGGCGCTCACCATGAGCATTCCCGAGGCCCCGTCGGCGCTGCAGACCTCCGAGGGGCTGGCCTCGACGTTCACCTTTGGCGTCGCGATGACGTCTGAGCTCAAGACGAGCTGGCGGGAGGTGTCCACCGGAAGGTCGGAGAGGTCGAGGCTCCGGAGATCAACCTCCTGGATACCAGGACCGTAGGTCGGCGGTTCCTGTACGGCGATGTCCACTGAGACGCTCGCGGCCGCGAAGTTCACGGTTCCGGTTGCGTGGATCTGAATGCTGCAGCCTCCCACCGCGACCGCGGTGACCGAGAGACCGGTGACCGAGCAGGTGCCGGGTGTCTGGCTCGCCGCGGTGAAGTTCGGGAGGACGTCGGCATCAGAGCTGACGCTGAGCTCACGGATCGCGCCAACGATGATCGGCGAGAGGTCAGACCCGCTGAGGTTGAGCTGCTGAAGCCCTCGCTGCACCGCAATGCTCGTCGAGGTGCTCGAGGTTCCAAAGTCGCCGATGAGGCCCGCGGTGGCGTTGACCTTGCAAGTGCCGACCGCATTAAAGGTGACCGTGCTAGCCAAAACCGTGCAGATCGCTGACGAGGAGGGGTCCACCGACACCGATACGGCACCACCCTGGTCGCTCAGTTGCGGAAGATCGTAGTTGCCACCCACCACCACTTGGTCGGCGCTGGCTGCGGGGAAGGTGAGCGTCTGGCAGGCCAGTGGCGTGAAACGTGCGCTGCCATCGCCGCCTAGGCCAAGCGAGGAGGAACTGCGGGCAAGGTCGGGTAGGCCGCTGTTCAGGAGGTAGCTCGAGCCGCCACCTCCCGCGGTGTTCACTGAGTGGCTTCCCTCGCCGATCGGGTAGCTGCCGATGAGCCCGCCGCCGCCGCCGTAGTAGCCACCACCACCACCACCAGATCGCGTGAGCCCACCGTTGTCGCGACCGGCCCCGCCGCCGCCCAGCACGGCCAGGCTGCCGTCATTGCTCGAGGCCCCGTTGATCCCCGGGGTGGAGGTCGCACCGGCCCCGGGCCCGGTGAGCGTGCCGCCCCCGGCTGGAGTCACGGTCGCCACCCAGGCGTCGTTGACGTCGGCGTTCGCCGACCCACCAATGCCACCGTTGTCACCCGGGGTGCCGATAAGCCCACCGGCACCTCCAACTGCGCCTTGGATGGCGTAGGCCCCGAAGAAGGGGCTCGCACCTCCGCCACCGGCTACGGCCAGCAGGTTGGCCCCATCGAACAGCGTCGTGGCACCACCCCCAGGCTGCTGGCCGGCTCCGCCTGGAGAGCCCCCGAGCCCGCCGTTCAAACCGCTCGCCCCGACGAATATGTCCAAGCGGTCGCCGGCCTGAACCAGCGAGCTGCCGCCGATGGGCAGTTCCGCGACCACCGCACCGCCCGCGCCCCCATGGCCGTCGTAATACGCAAACCCTGGATCCGCGCCTTGGCCACCGAAGAGCTCAACGCGCAGGGCGCAGTAGCCGCTCGGCACCGCATAGGCATCGCTTGATCCCGTGTACAGGAAGGTGGCCGACGGCGCGGCCGCCGAAGCCGCTGGGGCCAGTGGACCTGCGGAAGTGAAGCCGAGCAGGAGAACGAGCGTCCCCAGGAAGCCCATGGATCTGCGCCGATAGACCGCGAACATCACCCTCTCACCCTACCGTCTTTCCCCCAAGCAGCCGGGTCAGCACCGGCGATCCCTGCCGAGCCGCTTGCATTGGCCGCTAGGAATCACCGGAGGATCGCCTCGGTCTCATCGGGAACGTCGAAGTAGGTGCAGTGGCCGCAGTCGGCGAAGCGGTAGCACTCCACGAGGTGGTCCGGCAGCGCTGGGACGAGGTCAACCTGGTCCTCGATGGGGCAGGCCGGATCGTCCTCGCCACCTAGGACGAGCACCGGGCAGCGCACGTCAGCGAGCGCGGCGCGGGCCCAGACGCGCCAGTGCCCCCGGCCGATGCTGGCCAGGGGCACTGCGCAGGCTCGGAGCCGAGCGTCCCTACTGAATGTGAATACCTGAAATCGCACGAGCGATGATCAGCTGCTGAACTTCACTCGTTCCTTCGAAGATCGTGAAGATCTTCGAGTCACGGTGCCAGCGCTCTACGGGGTACTCGCGGACGTAGCCATAGCCACCGAGAATCTGAATGGCTTCTTCGGTGACGCGCACCGCAGTCTCGCCAGCCAGCAGCTTGGACATCGAACCCTCGCCGTTCTCGAAGGGCTTGCCAGAGGCGCCCATCCAAGCGGCACGCCACACAAGCAGACGCGAAGCGTCGATCATCATCTTCATGTTGGCAAGCTTGAATGCAATGGACTGGTTCTCGATGATGGCGCGACCGAACTGCTTGCGCTCCTTGGCGTAGTCCAGCGAGTACTCGTAAGCCGCACGGGCAATGCCGAGAGCCTGGGCTCCCACCGATGGTCGAGTGGCCTCGAAGGTCTTCATGGCCGCCTGGCCACCGCTCTTCTTACCCTCACGCGCACGGGCGAGACGCTCATCGAGCTTCTCCTTGCCACCCAGCAGGTTGGCGCCAGGAACACGGCAGTCCGTCAGCACAACCTCTGCGGTGTGACTGGCGCGAATACCCATCTTCTGGAACTTTTGTCCCATGGCGATACCGGGGGTGCCTTCAGCAACCACGAAGGAAGCCTGACCCCTACCGCGAAGCTCTGGCTCCACGGAGGCCACGATGACGTGGGTGTGGGCGATGCCACCGTTGGTGATCCAGGTCTTGGTGCCGTTGAGCACCCACTCATCGGTGGCTGCGTCGTAGACCGCACGGGTCTTCAGTGAAGAAACGTCGGAGCCTGCATCTGGCTCGGACACACCAAAGGCACCGAGCTTGAGGTCACCAGGAGTTCCGAAGCACTGAGGAATCCATTCCATCTGCTGCTCGGGTGTGCCATTCGCCATGATGCCGGCAACCGCGAGGGTTGAGCCCATGAGGGCGAGGCAAATACCCGCGTCACCCCAGGCCAGCTCTTCGAGGGCGAGAACCATCTTGAGACCAGTGGGGTCAGAGAAAGCGTCGGCCATGAAGTCGAGCGAGTACAAACCAATCTTGGCGGCCTCTTCGATGATGGGCCAAGGCGTCTCTTCGCGCTCATCCCATTCGTGAGCTGCAGGTCGCATCACGTTGGCAGCAAAGTCGTGAACCCAACTTTGAATCTGCAACTGATCTTCATTGAGCTCCATTGAGAACTCGGCCATGGGGCTACTCCTTAGATCACGGCCGGCTTCGAATACCGGCTCTGGTTACCGCAAGGTAACTTAGCGCCATCGAGGACCTCCGTGACGCAGGCTTGAACTTCGAGGAAACGCGAGCTCGCCTAGGGACTTAGGCAGGGCGGACTTTGGTTCCTTCAGCCGAGTCCTCGACCACCCAACCGAGGGCCTCCAGCTCCCCACGGAGGCTGTCCGCACTGGCCCAATCCTTGGCCGCTCTCGCGGCATCGCGGCGCTGCATCAGCGATGCGCTCAGGTCATCAATCGCTGTTTCGGCACTCAGGGGCAGGTAAATACCTAGGGCTTCAAGTTCACGAAGGACACTTCTCGCCAAAATCTCTGCGCTTGCATCCCCTTCATCGGCGGCGGCATTCGCACGGCTCACGAGATCAAAGATCCCAGCAAGTGCCCTCGGACTGTCGAGGTCATCATCCATCGCTGCGCGGAAGGCTTCTAAGGCGATCTCATCGACAGCGCCATCGCCTAGATCACCAAAGCGTCGACCAAAACTGTCAAGGCGAGCAAGCCCACGCTCGGCATCGCCGATGGTGTCGGCAGTCACTTCTATGGGCGAGCGATAGTGGCTACGCAGGACGAGCAGGCGATAAGCGCGAGCATCGGCCTTGTCGAGCAGATCGGTGAGCGAAGTGAAGTTGCCGAGCGACTTGCTCATCTTCTCGCCTTCCACCACCACCCAGCCGTTGTGCACCCAATGGCGGGCAAAGGAGCGACCTTGCGCAACAGCTTGGGCGCGTTCGTTCTCATGGTGAGGGAATTTGAGATCAAGACCACCGCCGTGAAGATCAAAACCATCGCCCAAGAGGTCCAGACTCATCACCACGCACTCGGTGTGCCAGCCAGGCCTACCGTCACCAAAGGGAGATGGCCACGAGGGGTCGCCTGCTTTCGCGAATTTCCAGAGCGCAAAATCGAGCGGTGATCGCTTTTCCTCATTGGCCTCAACGCGCGCACCCGAACGCAGATCTTCTAAGGGCTGGCCCGCAAGCAAGCCATAGTCAGGCACCGTGCTCACATCGAGGTAGACGCCGTCACTCGTGGCATAGGCCTTGCCCTGATCCATGAGCCGTCCAACAAGCTCGACCATGGGAGTCACGTACTGGGTTGCGTGGGGGGTCTGCGTGGGGCGCTTGATGCCAAGCGCATCCATGGCCTCCCACCAGCGAAGCTCCCACTCGTAGGCAACTTCGGTCTCACTGCTGCCCTCACGGGCGGCGCGCTCAATGATCTTGTCGTCCACGTCAGTGATATTGGAGACGAAGTCCACCTCAAGGCCAGAGAATTCGAGATAGCGGCGCAGGACGTCAAAGACCAAGGCGTAGCGGCCGTGTCCAAGGTGGGGAAAGTCATAGACCGTAGGGCCACAGACATACAGAGAACAGCGCCCAGGCTCGCGAAGTTCGAGTTCTCGGGCCATCCCACTAGCGGAGTCGTAGAGTTTCAACACAAGGGCTACCTTATGCCAGTCCCCTTTTCCATCCAAAGGTCAATATCCATGTCGCCACAAGCCGTTCCAGAAAAGCCCAGCCTTGATGGGCTAGAAGCCAAATGGATGGAGCGTTGGGAGGCCCAGGACCTCTATCGCTTCGATCGCCAGGCCACCCGTGACCAGGTATTCAGCGTCGACACCCCACCCCCAACGGTTTCAGGCTCGCTGCACATTGGCCACGTCTTTAGCTACACGCACACCGATGCCATTGCCCGTTTCCATCGCATGCGTGGCAAGGCTGTCTTCTACCCCATGGGCTGGGACGACAATGGCCTGCCCACCGAGCGTCGCGTACAGAATTACTTCGGCGTGCGCTGTGATCCCTCGCTTGCCTACGACCCTGAGTTCAAGCCCGCAGACAAGGCCTTTGATCCTCCCCTTGCGATTTCTCGCCCCAATTTTGTCGAACTCTGCTTGCAACTCACCACCGAGGACGAAAAGGCCTTCGAGCATCTTTGGAAGACTCTTGGCCTTTCAGTGGACTGGTCTACGCAATACGCGACCATTGGAGCCCGAGCTCAAGAAATCTCCCAGCACGCTTTCCTCGATCTGCTGAGCAATGGTCACGCCTACCAATCCGAAGCGCCCACCCTCTGGGACGTGGACTTTCAAACTGCAGTGTCCCAGGCAGAACTCGAAGACCGAGAGCGGCCCGGCGCCTACCACCGCCTTGGCTTCATGAGTGCCAAGACTGATCAGCCCGTCTTCATTGAGACCACCAGACCAGAACTGCTTGCGGCCTGCGTGGCCCTTGTGGCCCACCCCGATGACGCTCGCTATCAGCCGCTCTTTGGCACGATGGTGAGCACACCCCTCTTTGGCGTTGAAGTCCCCGTGATGGCCCACGAGCTCGCTGACCCCGAAAAGGGATCGGGTATTGCCATGGTCTGCACCTTCGGTGACACGACAGACGTGATCTGGTGGCGGGAGTTAAAGCTGCCGACAAGAACCATCTTGGGACGAAACGGCCGCCTCCTTCCCGTCGAATGGGGCAGCGATCAATTCCCCTCAGGCTCTCCCGAAGCCGCCAGCGAGGCCTACGCCGGCCTTGAAGGTAAGACCGTGAATCAGGCACGCACGGCCATCGTCGAGCAGCTGATCGCGAGTGGAGCCATGGAAGGCGAGCCAAGGCCTATCAGTCACCCCGTCAAGTTCTTCGAAAAGGGCGACAGGCCGCTAGAGATAGTTTCCTCGCGTCAGTGGTTTGTGGCCACAATGAAGCTGCGCGAAGTACTGCTCGAGCGAGGCCGTGAACTCGCCTGGCACCCGCCCTATATGTCCCACCGTTTTTCCAGCTGGGTCGAAGGCCTGGCCTCAGACTGGAACATCTCACGCCAGCGTTTCTTTGGCGTGCCGATTCCTCTGTGGTATCCGATCGATGAGGCTGGCGAAGCCATATGGGATCAGGCCATCACCCCATCCCTCGACAATCTGCCCATGGATCCCTCCACGGACTGTCCTCCTGGCTACCGCGAAGAGCAGCGCAATCAGCCCGGTGGCTTTCTCGGTGACCCCGACGTCATGGACACCTGGGCCACTTCTTCACTCACGCCACAGATCGCCGGTGGACGCTACGTCGATGAAGACCTCTTCGCGAGAGTCTTTCCCTTCGACCTACGACCCCAGGCTCACGAGATCATCCGCACCTGGCTGTTTTCGACAGTTGTGCGCGCTCACCTCGATGGCGGAACCCTCCCCTTTGCCAATGCCGCCATTTCCGGCTGGGTCCTTGACCCTGACCGTAAAAAGATGTCCAAGTCCACGGGCAATGTCGTGACTCCCCTACCGCTACTCGAAGAGCACGGTGCCGATGCCGTGCGCTACTGGGCAGCTTCAGGTCGTCCCGGCACAGACACGGCCGTAGATGCCTCCCAGATGAAGGTCGGTCGGCGTTTGGCGATCAAGATCCTCAATGCCAGTCGCTTCACGCTGAGTCATCTTGAAGGCGATGCTGGCGGATTGGCTGCGGTAACCCAGCCCATCGACCGCGACATGCTTTGCCAACTCGCCGCCGTCGTAGCCGAGGCCACCACGGCCCTCGAGACCTATGACAGATCGGAAGAGCACACGTCTGAACTCCAGTCACCTGAAGCTATCT
>CAZTQJ010000040.1:0-8583 GCA_964615615.1 uncultured Acidimicrobiaceae bacterium | reverse complement strand
ATTACCGCCGTAATAGCGACGCCCGGGGTAGCCCTCGGCGTACTTGTTGGTGAGCAAGGTTCCCGATGCAGCCATGACGGCTGGGGAGGTGAAGTTCTCCGAGGCAATGAGCTGCAGAGTGCTCGCCTGGCGGTGCTCTTCTTCGGCAAGCAGTGAGGCGATTTCTCCATCAGCTGCAAGCAGATCGGAGGGTGGGAGGGAATCTTCAAAGCCCATCAAGGGTCCTTTCTGGTTTTGCGGGTTGTTCCTGCAAGGTCAAGGCAAATTTGCCGGTGAAGTGCATCACGCGCGCTCAGCGTCGAGGGCGGTGAGCTTGTCTAAGCGAGCAGCATGACGAGCTTCTGGCTCGGCCTCTAGGAAGGCGTCAAGGCTGTCGATGACCACTGCTTCACCCGTCGTGCGAGCACCAAAGCAAACGACATTGGCGTGGTTGTGCTGGCGAGCGAGGCGGCCTTCAGTGACGTCATGAATGACCGCAGCGCGAACGCCAGCGATCTTGTTTGCGGCGATGGCCATACCAATCCCTGAACCACAAATTGCCACACCAATTTCGGCTTCACCGCTGGTGACCGCTCGCCCCACCGCGGCGCCAAAGTCGGGGTAGTCAACTGAGGCCGAAGGATCGTAGGGGCCCAAGTCATCGACCACGTGGCCAATACGAGTGAGGTGGGAAGCAACAGCAGTCTTCAGCACTACCCCAGCATGGTCCGATCCGATGGCGATCCGCATAGGACTGCAGTGTACCGACCGCTTGGGAACTCGCAGGTGTGGAGCCCTGGGAAGGGGCAGGTAGCCTCAAGATCGTGCTGAACCCCGAGCGAATCCCCGTCATCGTTGGCGTAGGTCAGGTGACCAATCCCGGCGATAGAAGTGGCGATCTCTTTGCCCGCCCTGAACCACTAGATCTCATGGTCCGCGCCCTCAATGCGGCGGCCGAGGATGCCTCGGGGGCACAGGCGGGAGGCGCGAGCAAGGAAGGTCGGGCCATCCTTGATGCACTTGAGGCCCTCTACGTCATTCCCTCCTTCGCCTGGCATACCCGCAATCCAGCCGCATTGGTCGCCGAGCGCCTGGCTTGTAATCCCGAGCTCTTAGGCCTTGCGGCCACCGGCGGGAATATGCCCCAATCACTCGTTCACAGTCTGGCTAGCCAGATTGTGGCCGGGGAGCTCAATTGCGCTGCCGTGGTTGGGGCCGAATGCATGTGGAGTCGAGGGGCCATGCGCAGCGTGGGTGGGAGCCCCAGCTGGACCATTCAGACCGATCCCGACATTCCAGCCCCCACGATGTACAGCTACGACCAAGCGGGCTCGACAGAACTCGAAATATCTCGGGGCATTGCCATGCCCTTAGAGGCCTATCCCCTGATCGAAGAAGCTGTCAGGTCTCGCAGTGGTCGCAGCCCGGCTGAACATCAGGCCCATCTCGGCAGACTTTCTGAGCGCATGGCTCAAGTGGCGGCCAAAAACCCCTACGCCTGGATCCAGAGCGCTCCCTCGGCGGAGCTCATCGCTACGCCAAGCGAGAGCAATCGCATGATCGCCCTCCCCTATACCAAGATGATGACGGCCAATATTTCGGTTGACCAAGGTGCGGGCTACCTCATGTGTTCCCTCGCGGTGGCCAGATCTGCGGGCGTAGATGAAGACCGGCTGATCTTTCCGCTTTCGGGAGCTGACGCCAACGAGCATTGGTTTCTTTCCCATCGAGAGGATCTCGGCACTTCTCCCGCCATTCGCTTCTGTGCAAAAAATGCCCTCGCCAATGCATCCCTCAGCCTCGATGATGTCGACCTGGTCGATCTCTACAGTTGCTTTCCCGCCGTCGTGCAGATCGCCTGCGAAGAAATTGGCCTCGATCCCTTTGACCCCGAGCGTCCACCTAGCCTCACTGGCGGCCTCACCTTCGGCGGCGGACCTGGCAACAACTACGTCTCGCACTCCATTGCCAGCATGGTTTCGCGTTTGCGCGAGCGTGGTGAAGGCATAGGCCTTGTGAGTGGCCTCGGTTGGTACTCCACCAAGCACGCTGTTGGCCTCTATGGCACTTCACCCCAAGCCAAAGCCGACCGCGCCTTCGCGTGGACTGACACGCAGTCAGAAGTGAACGCACTCCCCCAGTGCGCAGTGGCCGCAACGCTTGAGGGACCGGTTGCTGTTGAGACCTACACCGTGAGCTTTGGTCGCGAGGGCTTACCCGAAAGAGGCATCGTGGCACTGCGAGATGCAAACAGGGTCCGCTCTTGGGGATCGGTCACCGACGCCGAAGAACTCGATCGCATGATTCACGAGGACTACCTCGGCGTCGTCGGAAGCCTCAGTGATGAGGGTCTTTTCAGTCCTGCCTGATCGCCGACTGCAGCGCAGCTTCAGGAATTGCTCCCTCGCGCAGAAGCCTTAAGGATCCCGAGTCCACGGCCACAACGCTGGACACCAAGTCGGCGCAGTCTCCACCGTCGACTAACAAACTGATTTGTTCAAGCGACTCAGCAAAGAGTGCTTCGACCTCACTGATCTGGGTCAAGGGTTGTACAGCATGAGGATTGGCACTGGTCACCGCCAAGGGACCAGTGAGCGCCAGCAGGTCGCGCAGGCCTTCCAAGGCCGGTACGCGAATACCCAGGCTGTCTTGGGCACCCAGGGTCTTAGCGAGTTCTGCATCGCACTTGAGCACCATGGTGAGCGGCCCAGGCCAGAAAGCTTCGGCGAGAAGACTCGCCTCTCTTGGCCAATCATCAACAAGCGCCTTGGCCTCATCCACCGAAGCGACGAGTAAGGCAACGGGCATGCCCTGTGGCCGCCCCTTAATCGCAAAGAGGCGCTCAACCGCCGTCAGGCTTGCGGCCAATCCATAGACCGTGTCGGTGGGGATAAGAACTACGCCCTCCTCGAGGGCAGAAAGCACTGCCTGCGCACAATCCGCGGCAGAAAGTTTGACGCTTTGTTTCATGAGCCTTCTCCCGGCTTCATCGCAGGCGGCCCGAGGTCGCGCGCACGGCGCCCGCAAGATCCAAGTGGGTTGTCACGTCTTCATAGCCAAGCCAACTGGCCAGTTCAGCCAGGGCTTCCCCTTGCGCTTCACCGTGTTCGACCAAGATGGCTCCGCCTGGTGAAAGCCAAGATGGTGCTTCTTCGAAGATGGCTTCGAGCTCTGAGAGGCCAGGATCACCCGCATCACCTTCGGCGGCCACCAGCGCCTGGCGTGGTTCATGGTGCAGGCGAGGATCGAGTTGCTCGTAATCCTCTTCGGGAACATAGGGAGGATTCGAGACCATGAGCGCAAAGGGACCGCGGCTCGCGGGATCCAGCGCTTCGAACCAAGAGCCTCGGCGGAACTCCACCTTGGCGCTATTCCTCGCAGCATTCTGCGCCGCAAGTTCAAGTGACTCATCACTGACATCAGTGGCGATGACCAGACGATCAGGAAAGGCCAGGGCTAGGGAGATAGCAATCACGCCCGAGCCCGTCCCGAGATCCACCACCGCACCCTCTGGGCCCTCAGAAAGTAATTGGAGAGCTACTTCAACGACCTGTTCGGTCTCGGGTCGCCGTATGAGGACTCGGCCAGCTACCAAGACTTCAAAGTCTCGGAATTGCCAACGCCCAATGGCGTACTGCAAGGGCAGGCCCTCGGCAACGGCCTTTGCCATGGCTCTTGCTTCACGATCTGCGTCTTTACCCTCTTCGCGCTCACGACGATCTGCTTCGGCCATCACCCAGCGGGCGGGCATGGAAGCACCCAAGGAGTCGGCTAGCTCACGCTCGAGGCTGCGGGAATCCACTTAGCCCTCGGAGAGTTGCCGGGTCCGCTTATCAGCCATCAAGGCATCGGTGATCTCATCGAGGTCACCGGCAAGCACTGCATCAAGTTTGTAGAGGGTCAGATTGATCCGGTGATCAGTGACCCGGTTCTCCTTGAAGTTGTAGGTACGAATCTTCTCGCTACGGCCACCACTGCCAACCTGGCTGCGACGTTCAGCGGCGAGCTCATCGGTTCGGCGATCCTGCTCGGCCTTCAGCAAGCGTGCACGAAGCACCACCATGGCCTTAGCCCGGTTTTGAATCTGGCTCTTCTCGTCTTGCATAGCAACCACGATGCCAGTGGGAAGGTGAGTGATGCGCACTGCCGAGTCCGTGGTGTTGACGGACTGCCCGCCAGGTCCCGAGGAACGGTAGACATCCACTTTCAAGTCGGTCGCAACAATGGCTACGTCAACCTCTTCGGCCTCAGGCAAGACATTGACGGTGGCTGATGAGGTGTGGACGCGACCCTTGGCCTCAGTGGTGGGGACACGCTGTACGCGGTGAGGCCCTGCTTCGTGCTCGAGGCGAACCAATGCGTCTTCACCCTTCAGGAGGAAAACAACTTCGTTGAGACCGTCGTGATCAGAAGCATCTTGGGCGATGATCTCTACCTTCCAACCGCGACGCTGTGCGTAGCGCTGGTACATCGCAAAGAGATCGCCTGCGAAGAGATTCGCCTCTTCGCCGCCTTCCGCACCACGGATTTCCAGAATCACGTTGCGACCTTCATTGGGGTCACGGGGAAGCAAGAGGGTCTGCAGCTGCGCTTCGAGTTCAGCGATCTTGGCCGTAGAAGTCTCGACCTCAATCTCGAGTTCGGCTCGCTCCTCTGCAGAAGCACCTTCGGCGAGTTCCTTGGCTGTAGCGAGATCCTCGCGGCATTCAACAATGGATCGCCAACAGCCAACGGTTGCGGCGAGTTCTTTATGACGCATAGACAACTCTCGTAGGGAGTTGGGGTTAGCCAGAACTACGGGGTCTGAGAGAGAAGCCTCTACCGCCACCAACTCTTCAGAGAGTGCAGTCAGTCGTTCATCGAGCATGGCTGGTGTACCGGGAGATCAATCTCCCGAGCGCTTAGGAGCGCTTGGCCTTGCGAGCGCCATAACGCTTCTCAAAGCGGTCAACACGACCACCCGAGTCGACAAGCTTCTGCTTGCCGGTGAAGAAGGGGTGGCACTCGTTGCACAGTTCGACCGAGAGCGCCTCTTTGGTGGAGTGCGTAGTGAAGCTGTTCCCGCATGAGCAGGTAACGCTTGCCTCGACGTAGTTGGGATGAATATCAGCTCGCATGGGGACCTCTCGTGCTCGGGATAGACAGTCTAGGCGCTTCGTGGGGGGTCAAACCTGAGCGCTGGGATTTTGGGCAATCTCAGCGAGGAACTCGTCATTTGACTTCGTTGAACGGATCTTCTCCATCAGCAGTTCTAGGCCTGGCGCAGAGTTGCCTTCGCCGGCCAGAGCCACGAGCACACGCCGCAATTTCCAGACCGATTGGAGCTGGGTGCGGTCAAAAAGGAGCTCTTCGTGACGCGTTGAGGAGGCGTTGACGTCGATGGAGGGGTAGAGGCGACGCTCGGCCAGACGGCGGTCTAGGCGCAACTCCATGTTGCCGGTGCCCTTGAACTCTTCAAAGATGACTTCATCCATCTTCGAGCCTGTCTCCACCAAGGCGGTGGCAAGAATCGTCAGCGAGCCACCCTCTTCGATGTTGCGTGCCGCACCAAAGAACTTCTTGGGTGGGTAGAGCGCACCTGAGTCCACACCACCGGACATGACCCGACCGGTGGCTGGGCTTGCCAAGTTGTAGGCACGCGCGAGTCGGGTAATACCGTCGAGGATGATCACGACATCGCGACCCATCTCTACAAGGCGCTTGGCGCGCTCAATGACCAGTTCGGCCACGGCAGTGTGCTCGTCGGCGGGACGGTCGAAGGTTGAGGCAACGACTTCGCCCTTCACGCTGCGGCGCATATCCGTGACTTCTTCGGGTCGTTCATCAACGAGGAGGACCATGAGATGTACGTCAGGGTTATTGGCCTCGATGGAGTGAGCAATGTGCTTCATGACCGTGGTCTTGCCCGCCTTGGGAGGCGAAACAATCAATCCACGCTGACCCTTACCAATAGGAGCCATGAGGTCCACGATGCGTGCGGTGAGGTCGCCCTTTTCGCCTGGACGCTCGAGGACCAACTTGGAGTCGGGAAAGAGCGGGGTGAGGCTTTCGAACTTCGGCCTGTCCTTGGCTGCTTCGGGATCGAGCCCCGACACGCGGTCGATGCGCAGTAAGGCTGGGTACTTCTCGTTGTTACCCGCAGGCCGGCAAGCGCCCTCAATGGCGTCACCCTTGCGCAAGGCAAACTTACGCACCTGAGAAATCGAAACGTAGACATCAGCGTTCGACGCGAGATAACCGCTGAGGCGCAAGAAGCCATAGCCCTCGTCCTTGAGATCGAGCAGTCCACGAACTTCAACGAGCTCGCCCGTGTAGGCCTGGTCGGCATTGCCGTCACGTTGGAGATCGCGATCCCCACCGCCACCACTACCGCCACCACCAGGTCCACGATCACGATCACGGCCCCGACGACGACGATTGTTATTTGCACCAGCGTTCTTGCGGTTTCCCGGCTCAGCGTTCGCCTGGAATTGACGAGGTTCACGGGGCTCACGGGGCTCACGGGCTGGAGGACGATCGCTGTCGCCCCCTGAGCTTGAGGCGCCTGCGGCGGCCTCGGCACTGGCCGGCTCGCCAGCGACATCTTCGGGCATCTTCGCGGGGGGCTTGGAGGAGCGGCGAGGCTTAGCTGCCTCAGTGCCTGAATCAGCTCCTGAAGCCGCCACAATCTGGTCAATGAGATCGGCCTTCTTGGCGCGAGAGGTCCCCTTAACGTCAAGGGCCTGGGCAATCTTTTGGAGCTCATCGCGCTCTTTGCCTTCGAGCATTGAACGATCGGGCTTGGATTCTGCTGCCATGGTGAACTCCTTATGGGTCACGGTTCCCAGTTCGGCAATGAACTAGGTGAGCTAGTGAGGGGCTGCCCCTGAGTTCGTCTGAACTCCTTGGGAAACCGAAGTGGCGCATGCCCCCGGGAAACGCCGCTTTAGCCGACGGGCTAGAGCGTGAAAGCCGCAGTACTTGCCGACTTGGTAGTTCGAACACTACCGGAAAGCTGGACCTCGCGCCACCGCTGGCCTTTCGCGGAGCCTCAGGAGCCGATGGCGGTGAGAATGGTCTCGAGATCAGGCTCGACCACCTTGGGGACTTCGATTTCCCCAATGGCTCGATCAGGGTCCTTTAAGCCGTGGCCGGTGAGCACACAGACCACCCGTGAGGCCTCTGGGACCCCATATTTGATCAATCCGGCCACTGAAGCTGCTGAAGCCGGCTCGCAGAAAACTGATTCCTCTTGAGCCAATAAGCGATAGGCCTCGAGGATCTCCTCGTCGCTTACCGCCTTGATGGATCCACCCGAGTCTTTCGCTGCCGCGACGGCGGGTTCCCAAGAGGCTGGCTTTCCAATACGAATTGCCGTGGCAATAGTTTCGGGACGCTCAACCGGGTGGCCCAGCACGATGGGGGCTGCACCTGCAGCTTGAAAGCCAAGCATCTGCGGGGTCTTACTGGAGCGACCAAGTGCTTTGTACTCGAGGTAGCCCTTCCAATAGGCCGTGATGTTGCCGGCGTTGCCCACGGGTATGCAGTGGATGTCGGGCGCATCACCGAGGACATCGCAGATCTCAAAGGCCCCGGTCTTTTGCCCTTCGATCCGGTAGGGGTTGACGGAGTTCACGACCGCAATGGGCATCCGACTCGGAAGCTCGCGAACAATGTCGAGGGCCTGGTCAAAGTTGCCCCGAATCTGCAGGACTTTCGCCCCATGGATAAGCGCCTGGGCAAGTTTGCCGAGCGCAATAAAGCCGTCGGGGATGAGGACCACGCAGGTCATGCCGGCACGGGCGGCATAGGCCGCGGCTGAAGCTGAGGTATTACCCGTTGACGCACAGACCACCGCTTGGGCGCCTTCTTCGGCGGCCTTAGATATCGCCATGGTCATGCCGCGATCCTTAAAAGATCCCGTGGGGTTCGCGCCTTCAATCTTGAGAAAGACCTCGGCGCCAACGCGAGCTGAGAGTCTGGGAGCAGGAAGCAGTGGTGTATCGCCTTCTTGCAAGGTGATCACGGGCGTCGTTGCCGATACGGGCAAAAACTCGCGATACTCCTCGATAAGACCGCGCCAGCCAGCCATTAGCGCTCCCCGACTACGCGCGGCACAACCCGCAGTACCGAACCAATGGCCTCTACGGCATCAAGGGACTCGAGGGACTGCAAGGTTTCAGCCATCTGGCCTTCAGAAGTTTCGTGAGTCACAAAGACCAAGCGCGCAGCTTCGGCGAGGCCGACCTGCTCCATTGAAAGAATAGAAACACCGTGGTCGCCAAATGCCGTAGCCACCTGAGCCAGTACCCCTGGGCGATCGGCCACCGCAATGGAGAGATAGAAGGCGCTCTCACTCTGTTCGAAGGGCTGTATTGCTAAGCCTTTACGAATCTTGGGAGCAGGGTTAGAAGTTGAACTCCGATGTCTCAGGGCAACATCAACCAGATCCCCCAGTACTGCACTGGCTGTTGCGGGGCCGCCAGCACCCTGGCCATAGAGCATCATCGATCCTGAGGCACCGCCTTCGATGAAGACAGCATTGAAAGCTCCCGAGACTGAGGCCAAAGGATGATCGAGAGATCGGAAGAGCACACGTCTGAACTCCAGTCACCTGAAGCTATC
>CAZTQJ010000039.1:0-8598 GCA_964615615.1 uncultured Acidimicrobiaceae bacterium | reverse complement strand
TTGGTCCAAGGGTCACCTTGACGGCGTCAGCCAACTTGTCGACACCGGCTTCGAGGCCACGTCGGGCCGCCTCGTCGAACTTGAGCATCTTGGACATTGCTACTCCTTGGGGGTTAGTGGTTTGTGCTTAGGGGGCGCCTGGAGCGCCTCCTTGGGCTACTTGTCGATCTTGGCGAGTACGTCGCGGCTGGTGAGGATCAAGAGGTCCTCGCCATCCACGGCAATCTCGGTGCCGCCGTACTTGGAGTAAACGACGGTGTCGCCGACCTTGACATCGAGGGGAACGAGTTCACCTGAAGTCTCAGTGCGACGTCCTGGGCCAACGGCCAGAACTTCGCCCTGTTGGGGCTTCTCTTTGGCAGTGTCAGGGATCACCAGGCCAGAGGCGGTGGTCTCCTCTGACTCTGAGGGACGTACGACGATTCGATCATCGAGGGGGTGGAGCTTCATTTAGGGGTCCTCCTTGTGGTTAGCACTCGGACTACGGGAGTGCCAATGCTAGCGGTCTCCGGCGGACTCGGCAACACGGCCATCCCCCATTGGCCCCAAGGGCTCGGTAGCCTCACCTTGCCACCGAGAGAAAGTCCACCATGCCGAGAACCACAAAGCCCGCCAAGTCAGCCCCCGCCAAGTCCCCTCGCCCCAAGTCGGCTTCAAGGACGAAGGCCGCTTCAGTCCCCAGCGGACCCAGAAGATCCTCGGGCAATACCCGTCGTCGCGTGGCCAAGGCCCGCCTTGTCGGCCCCACCACGGGAGTCCTGATCACGGGGGGAGCTAGTGGGATTGGCAAGGCGACAGCTGAGGCCCTTGCCGAGGTTGGCCGCCCCATTGGGATCATTGACCGCGATGGGACTGGAGCCCGTCGCGTGGCCAAGGCCATCACCGCCACCTATGGGGTCAAGGCCACGGCCATTGCCTGTGACGTCACGGATCGAAGCGCTCACGAAGAGGTCGTAGCCAAGGTGGCTCATGACCTCGGAGGCCTCGGAGGCTTTGTTCATGCCGCTGGCATTGATGGTGCTTCTGTAATTGATGATCTCGATGAGGCCAGTTGGGACCAGGTCATCGAGGTAAATCTCACCGCAGGCGCACTCTTCACCAAGCAAATCCTGCCTCACCTGCGCCGAAGTGGTGCCGGCTCGGCCATTTGCTACATCTCCTCTATCGAAGGATGGTTCGGCAACCTCGTACTGCCCGCCTACTGCTCTTCTAAATCTGGCGTCCTTGGCCTGACCCGTTCGGTTGCCGCTCTCGTCGCCGCTGAAGGCATCCGAGCCAATGCCATCTGCCCAGGAGCAATCGACACTCCCCTGCTGCAGCCTGCCTTCGCCTTTGAAGGGATTTTGGAAGGCATCATCGCGCGAACTCCCATGGGCAGGCTGGGCCAGCCCTCGGAGATTGCATCGGTGGTGCGCTTCTTGCTCTCCGATGACGCTTCCTTCATAACCGGTCAACACATCACCGCTGACGGAGGCATGACTTCGGTCTCAGGCGTTTAAACCCTTCGCAAGAACTCCTAATGGGGGAGGTCTTGGACAACCAGCGTCCCCGCCATTTTGTCGTGCAAGGTTTGCCGCTTCACATCCCAAAGCGGGAACAGCAGATCGATGATGTTACCAAGGCCAAAGGGAATAATGCTCACGAGCAGCTGACTCGCCGTTCGGCCAATGGACCGACCCCAAGTGATCGCATGGCCATCAAGTGTCACGCAGTGAATCTTGACGATCTTCATGCCTGGCGTTTGGCCACGCTTCACCAAAAAGATAATTGGATAACCCCAACTCAGGCCCAGAAGTAGCACGACAAAAAATCCAGTCGCCACGCCCGAAAGAATGTTCGACTCCGCGCCAGAGGTGAACAAGCCATAGATAACCATGCCGACGATAAAGATGATGAAAAACAGAACCGTCATTATCAAGACGTCGAGAAGCGAGCCACCAACCCTTTGGCCGTAGGTCGCAAGCGTCCCAACGCCACTGATGTCCACAGGAGCTGGGGCCATGGGAGCCTGAGGACTTCCCTGCCAGATGGGAGGCGCCGGTGGCGCTGGTGGCGTGGGCTCCATAGGAGCAGCTGGAGCTGCGGGCGGAGCTGCTGCGAGGGGAACGGTGGGCGTAGGACTTTCTGCGCTAGCCGCAGCCTCAGCAGGAGGTGGAGGCGTAGGAGCTGCCTCAATCGGTAGATCATCTTCAGGGGAAAGCCCAAACTTGTGGTCATCCATGATTAACTCCTTTTCTCTTCCGTCAGGCTAGGACCAAGCCGTGACGCTGGCAGGGAGATCCGCAAAGACTAAGGCTGTATACGGCTAATTGACCATCCCTGGCCCGAAGCTTCGTAGATCAAACGATCATGAATACGGTCCCGGCGATGCTGCCAAAACTCAAAACGCTCCGGGATTACGCGGTAGCCACCCCAGTGAGGGGGACGCGGAACCTTCCCGTCAGCGAACCTTGCCTCAGCCTCGGCGACCTGGGCTTCGAGTTCTGCCCGCGAGGCAACGCTTGAGGACTGCTGCGATGCATGAGCACCCACCTGATGGCCGTGGGGGCGAGAGTCGAAGTATTCGTCTGATTCTCCTTCGCTCACTTTCTGCACGGGGCCCTCGATGCGGATCTGGCGGCCTAAGGCTTCGCAGTACCAGAGGATGGCCGCCCGTGGCTGCGCTTCGAGTTCTTGGCCTTTGGCACCTTGGTAGTTCGTGAAGAAGACGAAGCCGCGCTCGTCGAATCCACGCAGCAGCACCATGCGTGCATGGGCTTGGCCTTTCCCATCAACCGTGGCTACGCAGATCGCCTCACGCTCGCGCATCTGAGATGCCGCGTCTTCATACCAAGCGGCGAACTGCACGAAGGGGTCAGCGGAAGTATTCGCTCTATTCAGCGGAACCCACTGCTCCTCGGTCATGGGCGCTTCATGGCTGGGTGGACCTTGCGACCGAGCGCCAAAATGAGGCGCTTGGGCGAGTGGCGACCAATACTGGCGAGTGCCTTATTCGCCATCCCGGGAATAATCTGGCGCTGGCCCGAGGCCAAGGCAGCAACCGCAAGTTCTGCCACCTCGCTGGCTTCAACCCAAAACATCTTGCCGAGTGCATCCGTATCGCCCTCTTGGAAATCGGCGGCCTCAGCAAAACCCGTCTCCACCGGACCAGGACAGAGGCTGGTTGCCGTGACACCCGTACCAACGAGTTCTGCAACCAGGGCGTCGGTGTAGCTCAGCACAAATGCTTTGGTGGCGGCGTAGCCAGCCTGGCCAGGAATCGGCTGAAAGGCGGCCGTGCTGGCCACATTCAAGATGGCGCCCGTCTTCGCCGCAAGCATCTTTGGCAGCAACAGCGTCGTGAGGTCCAAGAGGGCTTCAACATTGGTTCGCACCATGCCGAGTTCGCGATCTCGGTTTGCCGAAGCGATTCTTCCCACCGTGCCAAAGCCAGCGTTGTTCACCAATATGGTGACCTGCTTGCCTGCACTTTCTAGGCCATCGATGAGGGCCTTTCGTGCTGTTGCATCACTGAGATCACAGGGGGCAACATCCACGACGACCTTCCACTGATCGCGAAGTTCAGTGGCGAGTTGCTCGAGCAGTTCAGTCCGACGAGCGACGAGGGTCAGGTTCTGCCCACGGGCCGCGAGGACCTTGGCGATCTCGGCGCCGATGCCCGAAGAAGCTCCGGTAACGATTGCGGTGGTGCTGGGGGAGGTGGAAGGAAGGCTCATGCTTAAATCCTAGGCTTCGCTTCCTTTGATCGGCACCGCGGCCGGTCAGGCGATTTAGGCCTCGAGATCGAGGAACCAGTTAGGATCTGCCGCGCGTGAGAGATCATCAATGTCCCCATGGGCGAATCGAAAAGCCCCAGCTGCCGCCACCATGGCCGCATTGTCAGTGCACATGGCGCGCGAGGGAACCAGGGCCTCAATGCCCAGTTCTGCACCTGCTGCACTGAAGGCCTCACGCAGGGGGCCGTTGGCGGCTACCCCGCCACCTAAACAGATCGCCTTGGCGCCCGTGTCGCTCGCAGCCTGAGCAGTCTTCTCTACGAGGATCTCCACCACAGCCGCCTGAAAGCTCGCCGCAACATCAGCGCTGGATGCTTCGGGTTCTCGCTCAATGAGGCGAACCACTGCAGTCTTGAGCCCCGAAAAGGAGAAATTCAGTCCGTCACCACGCAAGGCCCTCGGGAAGCGATAGGCCTTCGGGTTCCCCTCGCGAGCAGCCTTTTCGATGGCCGGCCCACCGGGATAGCCAAGCCCGAGATAGCGGCTCACCTTGTCAAAGGCTTCGCCGGCAGCGTCATCAATGGTTTGACCCAAGAGGCGATACTTTCCAGGGCCTTGCATATCTACGAGAAAGCTATGGCCACCGGAGACCACCAGTACCACCACCGGGAATTGCAAGTCCGGGGCTTCAAGGAGGGCAGCGAAGAGGTGGCCCTCAAGGTGATTCACCCCAACCAGTGGAGTGTCCCAGGCCAGCGAGAGCGCCTTCGCTCCTGAAAGCCCCACGAGCAAAGAGCCCACGAGGCCAGGACCTGCGGTCACCGCGACGGCATCGAGACCGGGAGCAGACCAATCCAAGTCTGCTTGTGCCAGCGCTTCACGAATCACTGGGATGAAGAGTTCAAGGTGGGCACGGCTAGCCACTTCTGGAACCACTCCACCAAATGCAACGTGGAGGTCAATTTGTGAAGAGACCACCGAGGAGAGCACTTCGGTGCCATCAGCTACTACCGAGGCCGCGGTCTCATCACAGGAGGTCTCAATGCCAAGTACCAAAGAGGGCTTCATGCCCCAAGCACTTTCGCGATGGAGTAGGCCGACCGACGCTCGCGAGCCTCGACTGAGTTCACTGCGTCAAGGCGCATCACCAAGGCATCACCATTCGTGACACCGTAGTAGCCACGACGTATACCCACGGGAGCAAAAGCAAATCTCCGGTAGAGCGCTTGGGCTCGCTCATTGCCAACGGCGACTTCAAGCGAGATCGACTCGACGCCCAAGGAATCAGCAAGTTCGAGTCCATGAGCCATCAAGAGCGATCCCAGGCCACTTCCCTCTTCGCTCTTTCCAATGGCGACGTTCGTGATCGCAGCCTCATCAGCAGCAATCATGATGCCGAAGTAACCAATAAGGCGACGCCCTCGAAAGGCTCCCAGATAGCGCCGATCAGGTCGCTCGGTGAGTTCTGCGCGCATGGTCTCTCGACTCCAGGGATCAGGAAAGCGCTCTTCTTCGATACTCAAGACCGCACGGAGCTGGCTTGCCCCTATGGGCCGGATCTGCAGTTCAGTCACCGCTGACCCCTCACCGCAAAATTCGCGACAGCGTCAGGCTCGCGCAGATAGCGAGCCTGGACTACGGATGAATCCACGCATTCACCTTGCTCAAGCATGCGCAGCGCCACGCGAACAAGCGTGGCTGCCGAAGGGACCAACACGGCTTCGAGTAATTCAAGGCCGTGAAGCGCATCGCGATAGCGCGCTGCGCCATCACCCGCAACCGCCTGGGATGCTGAGCTCACGAGCAATTCCTCAAGGCCTTTGGGGTCTAGACAATGTGGCTTAAGGATAGGGATGATGGCCGCAGTGGTGATCTCATAAGTCGCCGCAAAAACTTCTCCGCGCCGTGCGTCCACCGCGCAGGTCAAGATCCCCGTGAAGCCACTCTCACGAGCAGCCTCGGCGAGCAGATCAGTAGAGCTCACCGCTGCAACGGGACGTTCAAGGGCCGCAGCAAGGGAAATCGCGGTAGCGAGTCCAACCCGTAAGCCAGTAAAGAGTCCCGGTCCATGATCGACAGCAACGAGATCAATCTCTTGGGGGCTGATTCCCGCTTCGGCGAGCAGGTCACGAATGGCGGGTGCCACCTGTTCAGTGTGGCGCTGAGCTTCCCCGCCATCGCGAAGGCCTAGTTCACCGTGATAACTGAGGGCCACCGAAGCCTGATCGGTGGCAGTTTCGATGGCCAAGACGCTTGCTGGCTGCAGCCTGGGCTCGGTCATGACTGCCCCCAGGCCGCACGAATCTCCACCAGTCTCGAGGCAAAGCGATCGCCGTGCACATCAAGGCTCAGCGTCCGCTCCTCGTCTCCAGGTCCTGAAAAGAAATTCACGGCGAGGCGATCACGGCCAAAAGCTTCTCCCGCACGTTCTCCCCACTCGATCAGCGCAATGGCACGATCCTCTAGGAGTTCGGGAATGGAAAGATCTCCCAACTCAGAGCTTTCATCAAGCCTCCAAAGATCAGCATGGAGGAGTTCTTCGGCAGCCTGATCTTCGCCAAGGGGATATTGACGAACCAAGGTGAAAGTCGGGCTGGTCACTGGACCCTCTACGCCAAGGGCTCGTGCGAAGCCCTGAGCAAATCGTGTCTTTCCCGCACCAAGGCCACCCACCAGAACAATGAGGTCACCACGGCGTGCGACCGCAGCAAGTTTCGCGGCCCAAGCTTGGGTCTCCGCAACGGAAGTCGAATGCACCGAGATTTCTGTCATGAGCTTGCTCCCAGTATCGCAGCAACGTGAGCAAGATCTTCACGCATCCAATCCACCTTGGCCTGGCCACCACGTAGGGCCGCGGCAGGGTGGATGGTGGGGATGAGGCTGAAACCAGGAAACGCAAACACGCGACCCCTCAGGCTGGTGATTCCCTCACGGGTTTGCAAGAGACTTCTGGTCGCAAAGTTCCCCAGCGTCAGCAGCACCTTTGGCGCAATCGCCTCGAGCTGGCCATCGAGAAAGACTTTGCACGCGGCGATCTCTTTGGGTAGCGGGTTGCGATTCTCCGGTGGGCGGCATTTCACCAGGTTGGTGATGTAGACCTCTTCGCGCTTGAGCCCGAGTTCTTCGAGGAGCAGTTTCTCGAGGAGTTTCCCCGAACGGCCCACAAAGGGCAGGCCGGCAAGATCCTCGGCCGCCCCCGGTGCCTCACCCACGATGACCAGCTCGCTAGAGGAATCGCCTGAGGCAAAGACGACTTGGCTTCTCGTGGCCGCCAGGGCGCAAGCCGTACACGAGGCGGCTTCGCGAGTGAGTTGAAGCAATACGGGAGAAGCCACAGCCCTGATCGTAGCGAGGGCTGAAATGCGATCAGGTGGCGATGGGGCTTCGGGTCACCCGAGGGCCGATTCCACAGAGCACCTCATAGGAAATCGTCCCCAGTTGCTGTGCCCAATCTTCAGCCGAGATGCGTTCCCCGCTCTGTACACCTAGGAGGACCACTTCAGCCCCAACTTCAACCTCGGTGTCGCCGCAGTCCACCACGATCTGGTCCATGGTGATGGTCCCAGCCAGAGGGTGACGCTTCCCATGAATCAAGACTTCAAAGCCTGAGGCCAAGAGCGCACGTGGCACGCCATCGGCATAACCAATGGGAACCGTTGCTACATAGGAATCCTGAGGCAGCGGTCGCACGCGGCCGTAGGACGGACGCGACCCAGCCTTGAGGCGACGAACAGCCGACACTCTGGCCTTCAAGGTCAAGACAGGCTCAAGAGAGGGCACGCCAAGATCACCAAAACGATCCGCAACTTCGGGTGATGGGCTGGCACCATAAAGCGCAATACCCACTCTCACCATGTCGAAACCTGCCTTCGGGCGAATGAGCGCTGCAGCCGAGTTCGCCACATGGCGAAGCGATGGGGTTAAGCCAAGCGTCGCGGCCATATCCGTTGCTTGTTCAAAGAGTTCGAGCTGCTCAGCAATAAAGGCTTCCGCATCTTCAGCGGTCGAATCAGCGACGGCGAGGTGGGTATAAAGACCTTCGAGCTCCACCGTCGGTGATGTCGCAATGGCAGTGAGCAAATCGGGAAGCTCATCAAGCGATGCACCAACTCGGTGCATGCCCGTGTCAACTTTGAGATGAACAGGAACACTCAGTTGGCGTCGCTCGCCAGCACTAGCCACGCGGCGAACGCCATCAGCAGTAGCCACGGTTGGCGTGAGCCCAGCTTCGACCGCTGCGTCAATGGCATCGGCCGGAGGTTCCGAAAGCATGAGGATGGGAGCCGTGATCCCCGCTTCACGCAGTTCAATGCCTTCATCAACCAAAGCCACGGCTAGCCAGGTTGCCCCGCCTCGCAAAAATGCTTCTGCTGATTGCACCGCACCATGGCCATAGGCGTCAGCCTTCACCACAGCACAGAGTTGACTCTTCCCTACAAATTCTGAGATCCGGCGGGCGTTTCGCTCCAGCGCCCCAAGATCGATCTCAGCCCATGCGGGTCTTGTCCTGCCTTCAGCCATCCTCTGATCCTTGCCGAAATTCGTCGATCATCTGGGCGATGGCCTCAGGAAGCTCACCCGCCACGAGGGAAGGAGGGGCCAGATCAAGGGCTTGGCCATGGACTTGGGCCGCCAAGGATGCCGCCAGCACTGGGCTCAAGCCGTAGGCCAAGAAGGCCCCGACCACGCCGGCCAACACATCACCCGTACCCGTGGTCGCAAGGCGCTCATCGCCGCTCACGATGAAGCGAGTGGGTTCGAGCCGCGGTTCTGGACTCGCCACGACAGTGCTTGGGCCCTTCAAGAGGACCGTGCAGCCACTGAGGGCGGCAAGCTCCTCTGCGGCCAGCCGGCGATTGGGGCCTGGGTCGTGACCGAGGAG
>CAZTQJ010000038.1:0-8781 GCA_964615615.1 uncultured Acidimicrobiaceae bacterium | reverse complement strand
TCCATCAATTACACAAGTGGTTTGCGCATTGTCACGGAGGTAGTGGTGACCAGGCTGGTTGCCTTCGGTGAGGTTGCTATTAGCCGTCGAGCCACCAGCAGCACAAGCGCCGATGGTGAAGCCCTTAGGAATGTTGTAAACAACAACGTTCGTTGAAACGACCACGGTTGTGTTGGAGGTGTAAGGCAGCGCAAAGGTAAGACCCTTGAGCGAGCCGTTAGCTACAACAGCTGGCGGTACGTTGTTCTTTCCAGCCTTTACGGCCACGAACTTCCCTGACTGCACAATGGCAGGAACTTGGTTGCCTGACATGTAGAGGTTGTAGTTCTTCGCCCAGGCGTAGTAGCCGTTTGCATTGAACGTGCTGTCCGCAGCAATCGGAGGGGTCAGACCCAGATCGGATGCGCAAAGCAGCGGTGGCTTTGGAATTGAACCCAAAAGTCCAGTTGCGAGGACGCTTACGTCCACGTATACCGAAGGCTTGTTCTTGAGGTAGCTGCTAAATGCGCTTGCCTGCTGGGTAGCACCGCTACCAAAGTCTCCATCGACGTAGGCCAAACCGGTCTCACCGTTAATGGGCTTGTCTGCTGCCGGGTCGCCAGTTGCGGGAACGGGCCCACAGTTGGAGTCCAGGGAGAAGGTGCCACTCTTAATAGTTGCACCACCACCGGTGATCGCCACATTTGCGCCAAGCTTCTTGGCGTAACTGCCGCCACCAAGGAGGGAAAGGGTGATGTTGGGGGAAGTTGCGTTGATGGTAAATCCAGTGGTCGACTTGTTCGTCACCGAGTTAATCGTCCATCCACCAGTTGGTCCTCCGAGAAAATCGGAGAAGCCCTTCTCGACGGAAATCGCAACTGCGGTTGTGGAGTTCGTCACCACTCCAGCAGTGATGGTTGGCTTGGCCATCAGGTCAGTGTTCAAGGCGGTTCCCGTCACGGTGATATTCACCGTGTTGAGGTATCCAACCGTACCGCCGGCGTACTTGCCGCCGTTTACGTTGCCCTCAACGGCCGAATTGACCGAGACAGCAGTGATTGCTGGCTTTGGTGGCTTTGGTGCCGTAGCGCCTGATGTTGTCGTGAGGAGTGCTAATGGCATTGCTGCCACAACCGCTCCGACCATGAACTTGCGAATCATGGGTTCCCCTTTCCCGGTCCACCTTCGTGGCCGAGCTCGTAGTTAATTGCTTAACTTCGGCACCATGTGACCCCCCCGGGTTATCCCTGGACTTCGCAGTCAAAAGATAAGCGCAACTGGATCGGAACCTCCGCAATCCGAAAAGTAGACCCTCGAAGACCCTCGTGCAAGTCAGGTCTAGTTACCCATTGGTAAGTAACTCAAGAGGAGTATTTCATGCTCCATGGAAAGCAATCGGGCTTGGAAATACCCGCATCGGGGAACGATTTACCCAATCACGGCGTGAAACGCCGCTTTCTGCCAGAGTGGGGCCATGAAACAGTATCTTTCACTTGGCAAAGGCTTCATTGCCTGCCTCTTTGGCCTTTCCCTGCTCGCAGGGGCCTGTGGATCCTCGGGTCCGAGCCTCTCCTATGACCACAAGGGCCCTCATGTCGTAGGGGCCACGACCCTCGACCTTGGCCCTTCGGCCACTTATGGCGAGCGCATGGCCACCGTCTTCTACCCCGCTGACGCTAAAGCCGCGATGAGCCATGGCAAATTCTCTTACGACCAGGCTTCGACGCTTCCCACCGCACTGCGCGGCGTCCTGCCCGCCCGCTTTAACTCGGTGACCAAGGTCAATGCCTACCTCGACGCTCCAGCGTCAAAGTCTGGGCCTTACCCCGTTGTGCTCTTCAGCCATGGCTTTGGTGGCCAGAGGCTCTACTACTCCACGTTGCTCGCGGGTATTGCTTCGTGGGGTTATGTCGTTGTCAGTGCGGACTACCTAGAGCGAGGCCTCGCCGCTCAGGCCTCAGGTTCAAGCACCAGGCCTCCCGCAAGCCTTGACCAGCAGATCATGTTTTCCTCATTGGCAGCGGTGAAGAAGGCCTCGGGGAGCGCCTCGTCGCCACTACATGGAGTTGCAAACACGCAGGAAGTGGCGACGGCTGGCCACTCGGCGGGAGGACGTACGGCCTTTGATGCACTAGCTGACCCAAGAGTGAAGGTGGCCATTGGCTGGGCGCCCGTGGGACCAAGCGCCAAGCCAGTCTCCAAGCCCAGCATGATCATCACCGCTAAGGGCGACCTGGCCATACCTAGCAAATCGGTTGAGCGTGTCTACGCCTCCTTCCCAACACCGAAGGCCTTGGTGCAGGTAGGTGGAGAGGGTCACAACACCTATACGGATATCTGCACTTCCATCAGAGCCGGTGGCGGCCTCATTGGTTATGCGGTGGCACAAAAGATCATTAAGCCCGAACTAGCCAAGCTGGGAATCAACGGTTGCGAGCACAAGGACATCCCTGCAGTGCGCTTCTGGCCCATCGTGCAGGCCTATACGGTGACCGAGCTCCAGGCCTATCTCCATAAGGGGGATGCCTCGCTCGCAAGTCCCAGCGAGGGGCAGTTCCCGGGATTCACAGTCAGTATTCATCAGCAGTAGTTGCTCTTTTCCGCCCGGGAGAACTCCTAGGCCAGCCAGTCTGTCGCTAAGCGTCCCTCGGAGCGCCAAGGAGCGCCGATAGCCTTTTGGGGTGATCAGACTTCTTATTTCCGCCCTTATCCGCCTCTTGGCCAATGCCCTTGGCCTCATCGTGGCAGCAAGTGTGCTTGACGGCATGCGCGTGAATGCCTTCTCCTTTATCTTCGCTGTGGTGATTTTCACGCTTGTGGAATTGCTCCTCGAGCCACTCCTGAGGGAAGTCTCAAGCCGGAAGCTTCCGGCACTACGAGGGTCACTGTCTTTGGTGGTGACCTTTCTCGGACTCGTCATTACTGACCTTGCCTCATCGGGCTTTTCTATCCGTGGCCTATCCACGTGGCTCTTTGCCACGGTGCTGGTTTGGATTGCCGCACTGGTAGCGGGGATGATCCTGCCCTTGCTACTCGTGAAGCGGGCGGTCAAAGAGCGTCGCGAGCACTAAGAGAACTACCTGAGGGTGGTCCTTGGCTTCACCTTGAGTTGTGTGCCGGCACGGGGTGCCTGAGTGAAGTCAAAATCATTCATGAGGTTGCCGTAAACAGAACTGTTCTCGCGAACTGAAGGTCGGCTATCTGGCCTTCCGTCATTTGCAGGATCGAGTCGCTGGCCATTGAGGAAATTGTCCTCAATGAACTTCAGATAGGAGTCCGTGCTCGCAACCTGATGGTCAATGTAGCCAGCCTTGGCATAGGGACTGATGACGAGACCAGGAACTCTGATGCCCAAGCTCTGCCCATTGACGGTGGGCGGAAGTACGTGATCGTAAAAGCCACCCCAGTCATCCCAGGATAAGAATATGGCTGTCGAATTCCAGTCTGGACCAGCCATTGCGGCATTGATCAGCTTGGTGACATAGGACTGCCCGACGGAAACCTTTGCCGGAGCGTGCTCACTATTTTGGTTGTTGGGGATGACCCAACTCACCGCAGGCAGACTGCCATTTTTAGCCGCGGTCAGAAATTTCGCGCTGTCTTGGATGTTCCCGGTTTCTTGGTCGTTCTGCACGGTATTGAAATAGGGAAGAGGATTCCACCAACCCGGGGTACCTACGCCTTGTTTTGCGGGCTTGCATACCATCTCGTAGTTCTTCTCACAGTCCGGTTGGCCACCAGTGGAGATGTAGTAGGCCCAGCTGACTCCTGCTCGATGAAGCAGGTAGGTGATATCCGTCCACGCAACATGGTTGGTGCCGCTCAGGACCTTCGCCGATCTCGGGTCGTTGTCATAGAGCGTGCTCGTGCATGAGGTCGGTGCATTTGAACTGCATTTTGCCGACCAGCCTGAAACGGCATAGAGGTGATCGGCGAGGCTCCATGAGGTGCTTGGAGCGAAGAAGCGATCTTGCAGCACGTAGTTGCTGGCATAGGACCAGTAGTTGGGGATGTCGCTCGCGCTGTGATAACCCATGGCGTCATTGAAGTTCTTGCCCGTATTGCCTCCGCATGCGGGGTCGGTGAAATCAACGCAGTTTGATGCCACATTGGCTTGGTTTTGAAAGCCGGTCATGGCGCCTGAGGCGATGTCCGCGATGGAATTCTTCGTGGCGTGCGGCCCGCCGCGGTTGATGTCTTGGTGGTAGGCAAAGGGCTTGACGCAAGTTTTCAAGACGGGATCAGGGTTACAGGCAACCTGTGCGACGCCGTTGAGCATAGGAATTCCATCAGCGCCTGGGAAGGTCCCGAAGTAGCTGTCAAAACTTCGGTTTTCTTGTTGGATGATGATGACGTGCTTGATGGGCGTGACCGTCGTGATGTCACCACTGGCTCGAGTGGCTCCGAGGATGCCAGGGATCGCTATCAGTCCCAAACTTAGGGCCAGTAGTCCCGTGACTATCAAAGTCCTTCTCATGATCCCCTTCAGGACTTTGGAGTCCGCACGGCTCCAATAAGACCATTTTATCAAGTGCTTTGCGCCCCTCTTGGTCGCCTTGCCGCGGCGCGCAAGGGTGGCCCGGAGTCGATCTGTCCCTGTCGTCAAGTACCCCTTTGCGTGAACCTACGCCAACTCGTGCTGCAAAATCTGCCCGCTAAGCCTGGGTCCCAAATGCTCATCTGGAACCCAGAGGATGCATCCGGTAACCTACACAAGTCGCTACGCGAAGGCAGGACCCTCTAGGGGGTTAGGCATAGGCGAAGCGGCCGGGAGAGGTGCGAGAGCGGCCGAATCGGACTCACTGCTAATGAGTTGACTTGGGAAACTGGGTCCGAGGGTTCAAATCCCTCCCTCTCCGCCATCGGTTTTCACACAGCTTTTGTTGTCACAACCGGGCTCTAGGGTCCTCCTTCCACCACATGCTGAAGGAGTCCTTTTGTTCATGCGCCCAGACCACCGTTCTTGTGTGCGGATGCACCGTGAGTTCCGAAAGATAGATGCACGCTACGAGCAGTTTTTCCTGGTTGACGATCATAATCTCACTGGCCGACTCGCCAATGAGCCCGGAGTGGCGTTAAAGCATCTGGTCCTCAGCAGCCTTGGGCGTAGTAGTGCGGTCTTGAAACTGAAGGGACAGGGGAAGTCCAAGGCCAAGCGTCGTCGTCGAACCGTCTGGGTACTTGTGGATTCCTTTGACCATGAACTCGTTGGGGTCTTCATCAAGGCCAATTCCTTCAAAGCGCTGGTTCGCTGCCTGATGATGGTGGATCCCTTGGTCCCTGAGCAGGTCTTGGCCGAAGACGCATCGTCGCCCGAGGAGCCGCAGCGAATCTAAGTTTTGGGTGCTTTCGCAGGTTGCTAGAGCCAGCTAGGGCAGAATGGTGCCATGGATACGCGCACCTATTGGTTAGAGACCCTCGGGTGCCCAAAGAATGAGGTGGACTCAGACAAGCTCGTCACCACCCTGTTAGCCGATGGCTACGCAGCCGCGGACTCCCCTGAAGAGGCAGACCTCGTGGTGGTGAATACCTGTGCCTTTATCGAAAGTGCGCGCCAGGAGTCCATTGACACCATCCTCGCCCTCGGCGATCAACGGCGCGAAGGCGCTGAACTCGTGGTTACGGGCTGTATGGCCGAGCGTTACGGAGATGAACTCGCTGAAGCCTTACCCGAAGTAGACCGCATTGCAGCCTTTGGCGCCTCTCTCACCGCCTCCACAACCCGGGTAGAACTCTCGGCACCTGGAACGAAGAGTTTTGATCTCCTTGAACTCCCGCGATCTCCGTCCAAGTTGCCCTGGGCCTACGTGAAGGTGGCTGAGGGCTGCGATCGACGCTGTGGCTTTTGCGCCATCCCGAGTTTCCGTGGAGATCAACGTTCGCGTCGCGCTACCGCGATTGTTGACGAAGTCGAGCGCTTAGTGAATCAAGAACTACCGGTGCGCGAGCTCGTACTCGTGGCCCAGGACCTCGCTAGCTATGGCCTCGATAGACGCCGTGGTGGCAAAGGCGAACAACTTGAGGTGCTTGACCTCGCTGAAGGGATAACCCAGCCTCTCGTGGCCTTGATGTCGGCGATCACACCCATGGTGGAGCGCCTTCGCCTGCTCTACCTCTATCCCTCAGGGCTTACCCAGGGTCTCATTGAAGCAGTCTTGGCCACCGGCGTTCCCTATTTTGATCTCTCCTTACAGCACGTTTCTCCTCCACTCTTGCGCCGGATGAAGCGCTGGGGGAATGGAGATCGCTTCCTCGAACGCATCGCGGCTATTCGGGCTGCGGATCCCAGCGCCACCTTCCGTTCGAATTTCATCCTGGGCTATCCCGGCGAGACCGAAGAGGATCACGACGAACTCCTGGCCTTTTTGGAAGCCGCTCAACTCGACTGGGGCGGTTTCTTTGCCTTCTCTCCTGAAGAGGGAACGCATGCGCTCTCCCTTGACCGCCAAGTCGCGCCGGAACTCATGGCAGAACGACTCGCCGAGGTTTCTGCACTGCAGGACTCCATAACCGCGAGCCGTCTTGACAACTTTATTAATACGCGCCTCGAAGTGCTTGTTGATGAGATTGGCATTGCCCGCAGCGTTCACGAGGCTCCCGAGATTGACGGGGTGATTTATGTACCGCATTCGCTGAAAGCGGGTACGGTCACCGAAGTAGAAATTGTCGATGCCCTCGGGCCAGACCTTGTAGCGAGTGGGGGCCAAATCCAATGAGTGCAGAGAAAACTCCGGGCGAGATTTCGACTCGGGCCAGCACCTTTGGGCCCTCGGCCCTAGCTACCCCAGCGAATGCCATCACCTTTTCTCGCCTCCTGCTCACTCCGGTCTTTATCGCCCTGGTGATTTCGCAAGGCGCGACCTGGCTGACTGCTGCCCTCGGAGCCATTGTTGCCTTCTCCGATGGGCTTGATGGAATCGTGGCACGTCGACAAGGGACCACGACCTCTGGGGCCTTTCTTGATCCGCTGATCGACAAGTTTGTGGTGCTGAGTTGCATGGTGACTTTGGCTATACACCCGATTAATGGCCATCACATGTCCTGGCTACCCATTGCGATCATTGCCCTGCGTGAACTCGCGATGATGATTTATCGCTCACGGGTTGCCCAGTTTGGAATTTCCATTCCTGCACGCCGCAACGCCAAGCTCAAGACCATGCTCCAGGACCTTGCTATTGCCGTGGTGGTCTTTCCCTGGACCCAGCATCTCTATTGGCTGCACATCCTCGTGCTGTGGGCAGCCGTGGCCATGACCGTAATCACCGGCTACGAGTACTTCCTTGACGGTCGTCGCCTGCTTGCTGAGAGCTCAACAGGAGAGTCCGGTGAGGGTTGAACTCGTTGCCGTTGGCACTGAGCTACTGCTTGGCCAAATTGCCAACACCAACGCTCGCTGGCTCGGCGAAGAATTGGCAGCCAGAGGCGTAGCCTCACATTTTCATCAGGTCGTAGGGGATAACCACGAGCGCATGCTGCTCGCCTTGCGCACAGCCTTGGCCCGCTCCGATGCGGTGATTGTCTGCGGCGGTCTTGGCCCCACCCAAGATGACATCACCCGAGAAGCCATCGCTGCGGTGATGAACGTTCCTCTCGAGCGTGACCCCGCCCTCCTAGGGGCCATCGAATCCTTCTTTGTCGCTCGCGGCCGGAGCATGAGTGAGAATAATGGCCGTCAGGCTGATGTCCCTCGTGGGGCCAGCATCATTCCTCAGGTCAAAGGAACGGCACCTGGTCTCATCTGTCCTGTAGGCCGCAAGGTGATCTATGCCGTCCCTGGCGTTCCCTACGAGATGGAAGAGATGTTCGAGCGCGTCATCGGCCCCGACCTCGATCGCCGCCAACATGAAGAGGGCGTGAGCGGAGTTATCCGCTCACGGGTCCTTCGCAGCTGGGGGACTTCAGAGTCCGGCTTGGCTGAGGTTGTTGGCCCTCGCTTTGATGCTCAGGCTGAGGATTCTCCTCTCACGATTGCCTTTTTGGCCTCAGGGATTGAGGGGATCAAGGTGCGCTTGACCGTGCGCGCCGATGATGAGGCCGCGGCCTTCTCCCTGCTCGACGCCGAAGAACTGGAGGTCAGGAAGGTCATCAACGAGAGCTTTGGCGACATTATTTTCGGTGTTGATGGCGAGACTATGGAGCATGCAGTTGCCGCCTTGCTCATCGACCACAACTACAGCCTTGGTCTTGCAGAATCCGTGACAGGTGGCCTCATTGCCTCTCGCCTAGTGGCTATTGCCGGCGCGAGTAAGTGGTTTCGCGGAGGGATAGTGAGCTATTCCACGGAGGTCAAGCATGAGCTGCTCGGTCTCGAAGCAGGACCAGTGGTCTCAGAGGCTGCTGCGCTCGCGATGGCCGAGAGCGCCCGGGACTTGCTCGGTGCTGATGTTGGTCTTTCCATCACCGGTGTCGCTGGGCCTGATACGCAAGACGGACAAGTTGTGGGCACGGTTTTTGTGGCGGTAGTGACGCCTAATTCCAGCGAAGTCACGTCCTTGTTGCTTCCAGGCGATCGCGACAGGATTCGCCAGTATGCAGCGATTTCGGCGCTGGACCTCCTGCGCCGAAAGCTTCAAGCCTGAAGTGAAGACCGCTCCCTTCGACCAAATTATCGCGGTCGATTGGTCAGCATCGACTAAGCCAAAACGCGGAGCCGATAGTTGCTGGATTGCTCAGGCCCGCCAGGGACAAGCCTGCGTACTGCGGAATCCTTCTACGCGTCAGCTGGCGATGGCCGAGGTGGAAATCATGATTGCTGAGAGATCGGAAGAGCGTCGTGTAGGGAAAGAGTGTTCAGAGCCGTGT
>CAZTQJ010000037.1:0-8791 GCA_964615615.1 uncultured Acidimicrobiaceae bacterium | reverse complement strand
CCGACCAGAGGCAGCCGCTTCAAGGGCCACCAGGGAAAACGTTTCATAGGGACTGGTGACGAGCAGGACATCACTTTGGGCTATGGCTGGTGCGACATCGTCGTGATAGCCCTCAATGAAGACGCTGTCCTCAACAGCCTGCTCGGCCGCAAAGCTCCGTAGCCACGCTTCATCACCAGCGCCCACGATACGCAGGCTGATCTGAGGACCTTGACTGCGCGCCAGCGCTAAGGCTTCAAGACCGGTGGCGAGTTTGCGCAGCCACCAGTCACCTCCGATGAAGAGCATCTTCAATTCGGCGTCGTCGCTGCGAGGAAGCTCACAGGCTGCGAAGCGATCAAGCTGGGCACCATTGGGCGTCAGGTCGCTGCTGCTTAGGGGATAGTGCTGAGCGAGTTCAGCTTGCAAGGAAGTCGACACGGCGGCCAGGTGTCGGGTCTTGGGCACCGAGCGCTGCTCGGCGATCAGCGCCACACGACGATGGAGGGCACTGGCGATCCTGGCTGCACCCTTGAGCCCAGGAGGCGTGAGCGCTCCCCCATAGCTCTCGATGAGTCCTGCCTGACAGAGATGGATGGACATGAGATCTACGCGACCAGCGACGATGGCTCCACAGGTCCACACCAGATCCACCTTGCGACGCAGGCGCAGCAGTTTCCAACTAGCGATGATCCAAAAGATGATGAAGCGCAGCACCGCGGGCGAAGCAAGCGTGGGCACCTTGATGACTTGAGCGAATTTGGCACTGGCCTCATCGACCTCATTGGCCAACACGATGAACTCAAAGGCATCGCTGAGTCCAGCCACATAGGCAGCATTCATGCCCGCCATGCCTCCACCTTCGGCTGACACCACGTGAGCCACCAAAGCCACCCGAGGCCGCGGGCTCACCGTACTCAAGCGGGAAGGTGAGTGATAGAGCCCCGCAGCCGTGGCAGGACGGGAGCGAGCAGTTCCACTGGCTCTGGCTGAGCGGCTTCAGGCAACTGATCGACGTATCCCAGCGAGAGCCAAATCAAGGTGCAGACGCCGTAGAGGTCGCCATTGAACCACTGGAAGAGGGCTGCGCCAAGCACGCCGGTAGCAAATACGGCGGCGTGGTGGCCCTCGATGCCACGTCGGTAGACCTTCTGGGACGCCAGGATGAGTCCCAAGGCATACAAGATGACGCCGGGCAATCCGAAGGCAATAGCCATATTGCCGGGATCCATTTCCGTGCCCTTAGAAACCGTGGAGTATTTCGAACCAGCCAAGGTCACCGAACCGGTTCCTGAGCCCAAGGGGTTCGTAAAGCCCTGCGTGATCCCCTTCACGGTTCGGTTCATATGGCTGTTGTAACTCGACTTCGAACCCGTCGGGTCAGACAGACCGGCGATCTGGTGATTGCTCAGCGTTGAGGCGGCGTCGCCGGCCTGAGCGGGACCACCTGAACCAATGGCACGAGCGCCAAAGACCAGCATGAAGACCGCGAGCACTCCAGCGACAGCAACCCAGCGTGCGCGCATCTTGAAACGCGTACCGATCATCAGCCCCAGGCCAAAGATGGCGAGCAGGAGGGCTGAGCGCTGAGACTCCCAGTAGAGGGCCAAGACCATCGGCACCACTGGCGCAAGCATGAAGATACGGATAGCAGGGCGGACTTCGCTGATCAGCGAGATCCAGGCCACGATGCCAATGGCCAAGGTCACCGCATATTCCTGTGCTGATGAAGAGGAGCCAAAGGCTCGCACCACGCCATTGCCCACATTGAGCGCGGTGTAACCCTGCGTCTGCACCCACTTAGCATCCCAACTTTGGAAACCCGAAAACTGCTGGCTGATGCCGTAGCAGGCATTCAAGAAACCCAAGATGGCAACGGTCCAGCGAATTTGTCGAAACAGCTGCTCGGTCATGAGTGACCTGCCAACCCAAAAGGCCAACATGGGAACCAGCAGAAAGAGCAGCCCACCCAGACCCGTCATCAAAGAACCCTGTCCAGGGTTGGCAGCCTGGAGGATGGCGATGATGTTGAAGCCCAAGACCACACTGGCCAGACCAGTGCGGTTCCGCATTGCGCCTGCGCTCACGGCCCGCATAAAGAGGGCGAAGATGACTACAGGGCCAATCATGAGTAGAGGGTCACCACTGATACCCGACAGCGAGCCTCCAGGGATAAGGCGTCGTACCAGTCCGAGCTCCAGGAGCCAAATCACCAGCAACAAAATCAGCGACTGGGGCGACACAAAGGCCACCGCCACCACGATGGGCAAAATAACCAAGGCCAAGGCCACGTGAGTACCGGCTACCAGCGAAATGGCCAGACCGCCGATGAGGGGCACTATGACCAGCGGCCAACTCGCCGAGGGCAGGCTCGTTTGATCGCCCTCTGGCGCTGGCAGCAGATCCCCTGGGGGCGACAGACTCATGGACTTATTCTGCCATAGGAGAGCCTCTCAGGTACCTGAGATTGCTAGGGATAAGGCATCTTGTAGCCTTGCGCTGTGGCAACCCAAGCACAAACCTCGGTGGGCTTTGGCGACTACGCCAAAATTCTGCGTCGCCGACGGATGTCAGTCCTGCTCTCCGCGGTGATTGCCGTGGTGTCCATGCTGGCCCTCGACACCCTACGGACCCCCCTCTACACGGCCCAGGCGAAAATTCTTTTCGCCTCCCTCAATTCCAAGAACGCCGTGACCGGATCGCAGCTCAGCACCGACATCCTCGTCGTCCAATCCCCCGCTGTCGTGCATGAGGTTGAGCGCAGCACGGGAACCCGCAAGCCACCAAAACCCGTCGTGGCTTCAATTGGAAATACTTCAGCCGCGTCAATCACGGTAACTGGACCTGACCCCGTGCTCGCCGCAAAGACTGCTTCGGCTTATGCCTATGGCTACGTCAAGGTGGCACAAGCCACCGCCACTGCGTCACAGCTCAAGACTGAACAGTCTCTGGCCCAACAAATCTCGAGCACCCAGGGACAGATCGACTCGCTGAGTAACAAACTCTTCTTCGCTGGTGGCTCGCAGACCACCGCTGGCCGTGGCATTCAATCCCAACTCTCTGGCGCCTATTCCCAGCTCGGATCGCTCAACCAGCAGCTCAATGATGTTCGCCTAGCCATTTCGAGTGGTGTCATCGTCGGCAGCGTCCTCCAGCCCGCCGCCATCCCCAAATCACCCATTAGTCCGAACCCCAGTCGTGATGCCCTGCTTGCGCTCTTCGTGGGACTGGCCATTGGTGTGGCGATTGCCTTACTGCGAGAGAACCTCGATGACAGGATCCGCACCAAGGGAGACCTCGAAGCAATCGCTGGCGAGAGCGCCGTCCTCGGCCTCATCCCCACTATTCGTGAATGGGCAGACCGACGAGCACCCTTCCTCATTGCCGCTCAGCAGCCCAAGTCTCCGGTGGCCGAAAGTTTCCGCTCACTGCGCACCTCCTTACAGTTCATGGCGCTTGATGATCCCATCAAGGTCTTGCTCATTACCTCGCCATCGGCCTCGGATGGAAAGACGACGGTATCGGCCAACCTCGCCTTCACCCTGGCCCAAGCTGGCCAGCGCGTCATCATCATCGGCTGCGACCTGCGCAAGCCACGCATTCAGCACTTCTATGGGCTTTCCAATGACGTGGGCTTCACCAATGTGCTCATTGGTGAACTCGAACTCGCCGATGCCCTGCAAGACGTCGAAGCCTCGGAGAACCTGCGCATCCTGACCTCGGGACCCATTCCTCCCAACCCTTCAGAGTTGCTCTCGGGCCGTCGCGCCCAAGCCGTATTCCGCCAAGCCGCCGAGATGGCCGACATTGTGATTCTCGACAGCCCCCCCGTGCTTCCCGTAACGGACGCCTCGGTGTTGGCTGGACAGGCCCAGGCCTGTCTGATCGTGGCTGCCGCTGGAATTACCACCAAGCGAGACCTGCGTCGCTCCTTTGAAATGCTCGGTCAGGTAAGCGCTTCTCTCGTGGGAGCGGTGCTCAACCGAGCCCCCGAATCTGATTCCTACGTCTACTACCGCTACGGCTACGGCTATGGCTATGGCTACGGCTACGGCTATGGCGGTTACGGCTCCTATGGTTCTTACGGCTCCTATGGTTCTTACGGTTCCTATGGTTCTTACGGCTCCTATGGCACGTACGGAACCTACGGTTCGGGTTCCAAAGCAGCACGCAAGAACACCGAGGTACCCGCCGAATCCATGGTGGAGGCGGGTCCCGCGGCTGCTCCCATCATCGAGGCCGGCGAGCCTGACGGCAGCTCAAGCTCCTAAGCCCGATTTCGCCCAGCATGCCCGGATATGACCATAAACGCCAGCGCTTTTTACACCGCTATCGCTACGGCCTCCCCCACTGGCGCCAGCACCACGACGGGATTCGTCATGGTCACAGGCGTCGTAAAGAAGGCAATAAGCCAACCAGCCATCGCAGCCGCAAGATAGACAAGCGACAGGCGCTGATCCTCTCCGGCACTGCCCTCGGCGTCATCATGCTCGTCTTTGGCCTCTCGGCCTGGCGTTCCATTGCGAACGCGCGTCGCTCACTGGAGAAGGCACAGCACTTTGCTTCTCTGGTGGTCGACAAGCCAAATACCCTGCTCAGTAAGACCGGCAGGAAGCACGCAGCTATTGCCCTCGCTGATGTTCAACATGAAACTAAATCTGCACAGCAGGCAATTGATCACTCCCTCACGCTTTCTTTGCTTTCCCAACTGCCCTATTTCGGACGTCAAACTCGGGGCATCTCAATGCTCGTCAAAGACCTCAACAGCACCGCTGCAGCCGGCAGCGACGTACTGGGCCATCTGCGCGGCCTCTTGGATTCCTCGTCAGCCACCTCCGTAAACCTGCCCAAGCTCAGGCAGGCCGGTGCAGCCATGGGCAAGGCCGAAGTCAATCTCGCAGCCCTACATCACTCAGGCGCTGGCCTCTATGGTCCGGTAGCGAGTGCACGCGCACAGTTCAATGAGGGGAATGATCACCTCGTGGGGCTCTTGCACGACGGAGCACAACTCTCCAGCATCTTGAATGCCGTCCTTGGTGGAGATGGCAACAAGACCTTTCTCCTCCTTGGTGAGAACAACGCGGAAATGCGAGACCAAGGAGCCGTGCTGTCTTGGGCCCTGCTACACACCGACCACGGTTCCTACACCGTGGACAACGCCAAGGGCGTAGGTTCTCTGGCGCTCGATAAGCCCGTGGACTTTTCGCTAGCGCCAAACACCGACAATCTCTTCGGTCCCCTGCAGCCAAGGCAGATCTGGCAGTCCACTAATGCTTGGGCTGACTTCCCCACTTCTGGTGCCCTCATGGCCAAGATGTATGAGACCAAGAAAGGCACGCCCGTCGATGGCGTCATCGCTGTGGACGTGCCCACCCTGCAGGCCTTGCTGGCCCTCACCGGTCCGGTCAGTGTTCCCGGTATTGATCAGCCCGTCTCCGTGGCCAATGTCTCGAACATCTTGCTCAACAAGCTCTACCAACAGTTCCCCCGGGGTGACCAACGCGAGCGCCAAGACCTCATCGCCGCCACCGCCCAGGCTGCCATCGCTGCGCTCAAGCAGTCGCCAGTGGACCCCGCCAGATTGGCTAAGGCTCTCTTTGCAAAAGCTGCTGGTCGCCACCTGCTCGTCTATGACGCCTCTGCCAATATCCAACAGGTGGTCAATCACTACGGCGTCTCGGGCTCGGTAGATACCAAGCCCTTCACCAGCTTCCACCTCAGCATTCAGTCCGCCGTTGCTGCAAAGCTCGACTACTGGGTGCAGCCTCGAGAGTCTGTCAAGGTAAAACTCCAAGCTGATGGCGGGGCCATTGTCACCACCACGGTGACGCTCAAGAACCGTGCACCCAAGGGTGCTAAGCCCTCCTACGCCTTGGGTGGTGGCCCTGGTTCACCCTATGGTCCCGGTGAATACCGAGGCCGCGTCTACCTCTGGTCTCCTCGGGGTTCCTTTGGTGCCGGAGCGGTATCCGAATCAGGCTTGATGGTTACCCCAGCTGCAGTGAGCGTGGGGCCGAGTTCAAAGAAGACCATCATCTTCCAGACCTCAATTCGCAAGTTGGTCACCGACGGCGAGATCTCGCTCGACTTCATTCCCCAGCCCCGCGTCCATCCGGTCTTTATTAGCGTCAGCGTTGACCCGGGGCCTTGGCACCTCAAGGGCAAGACAGAAGGTCATGGTCTGCTTAGTCGAAGCTGGAACTTCTCGCGATCGGTGAGCCGCTAATCAGGCTGGCTACCTCGCCGCTGAGTTGGCGCAGTTGATTCAACACTTCGACAATGTCCTCAACGGTGCTGAGTTCCACGGGGTCAGCCACGTCATCATCAGGCGAACTCCCGAGCAGGTCGCGGCGCTGACGCCCCTCCCCAAGTTCAGCCAACCAGTCTCCAAGATCCTCATCAGCTCGCCGCATGCGCGCAGATCCCCCACGGCGCACAAACTCGCGCATGGTGAAGGCCTTAGGCCAGGCACTGCTGGTGGCGACCACCACTTCGCGCAGGATCTCCCTGGTCATGGTGAGGACCAGATCGGCCTCGGCGAGGTCTTCGGGGCTGAGATGTTGCGAAAGGTGGCCCTCGAGATCCATGCCCCAGTCCCTCGTAATCTCGACATAGCGCTCCGGAGCTTCTAAGCCACTGCTCATCAGCCCCCGTGAACGCACTTCGCCAGGAGTGCCAAAACTGCCTAAGGAGTCAGCGAGCAGGCGAGCAGCAACCGGTGAGCGGCAGAGATTCGCCTTACAAACCACCAACAGCTTGAGCATGACCTCGGCAACCTCCTCGTCGAGACCCTAGGTCAGTGCAGGACTGAGGGGAAGGTCTGAGTCGAGGCTGACGATCCTGGGCAAGGCCTAGCAACCTTCGGGGAAGCAAGAGGCCCAGGCAGTCCTAGGCTGTGGCCAAGGAAGAGGTGGACGTGCAAGCATCATCAATGGGATCGGGCGGCTGGGCGCAACTGCGTGGCCTACGCCGTGATCGCGCAGTTCTCGATACCAAGGTGACCGCAGGAACGGCTCGGCGCATCCTGGCCTTCGCCCGTCCCTATAGGCGCATCCTGCTGGGCTTCTTGGGCCTGGTGCTCGTGGACGCCATTTTGGGCGCCGTAAATCCCTTGATTCTTCGTGCCATCATCGACAAAGGCATCGTGGGCAAGAACTCCAGCCTCGTGGTGACCCTGGCCTGCGTGGCCGCCAGCATTGCCATCATCGATGGCTTGGTATCACTCACTGAGCGCTGGCTGTCGGCCTCCATTGGCGAGTCGCTCATCTTGGATCTCCGCTCCAAGGTCTTTGCCCACATCCAACGCATGCCCTTGGCCTTCTTCGTGCGCACCCAAACTGGTGCGCTGGTCAGTCGTTTGAACCATGACGTGGTGGGCGCCCAACAGGCCTTTACCGATCTGCTCAGCAACATGGTTGGCAATGTCATCGGTGTGGGCATGGTGCTCATAGCCATGTCCTTCCTGTCCTGGCAGATCACGGTGGTGGCGCTGATCTTGCTGCCCATGTTCCTCATCCCCGCCCGCTATGTCGGCCAGCGCCTCGGCTCCATGACCCGAAATGGCTATGACCTCAACGCCAAGATGAACATGGTGATGAACGAACGCTTCGGCGTGGGTGGAGCCATGTTGGTCAAGCTCTATGGCGACCCCGACTTCGAACGAGAAGAATTTGAAAGTCGCGCGAGAGCAGTGCGCGACATCGGCGTGGCCCAGGCGGCTTACTCGCGCGTCTTCTTTGTGGCCCTTGGCCTCACCGCTTCCTTAGCCACCGCCTTCACCTATGGCTTTGGTGGACTAAAGGTCGTCCACGGCGAACTCATGATCGGCACCCTGGTAGCCCTCACCGCTTATCTCGGTCGCCTCTATGGACCGCTGACGCAGCTGTCCAACCTGCAACTCGACATCATGACCGCGGTGGTGAGCTTCGAGAGGCTCTTTGAGGTCCTCGACCTTGAGCCCAGCTTGGCGGCTCCACTGCATCCCCAGCCTCTGCCCGACGGTCCAGCCGTGCTGGCCTTCTCTGGGGTCAGCTTTCACTACCCCGCCGCTGAAGAGGTCTCCTTGGCTTCGCTCGAAGCGGTGGCCACGCTTGAGGCTGGTGAGACCAGCATGGTGCTTCGTGACGTGAGTTTCACCGCTGAGGCCGGTCAAGTCGTTGCCTTGGTGGGCCCCTCAGGATCAGGCAAGACCACCATTTCGATGCTGGCCGCCAGGCTCTATGACCCCGTTGCGGGTGAGATATCCCTCAATGGCGTAGGCCTGAGTGAACTCGAGCCGTCGGACCTTCGTTCAGCCATAGGCATGGTGACCCAAGACCCCCACCTCTTCCACGACACCTTGGCTGCCAACCTTCGCTATGCCTCACCTAAGGCCAGCAATGAGGACATTGAAGCAGCCTTAGCGCGTGCCCAGGTGCTTGATCTCGTGAAGCGTCTCCCCGATGGCCTCGAGACCCTGGTTGGAGAACGGGGTTATCGCCTTTCTGGTGGCGAGAAGCAACGCATTGCCCTCGCGAGGGTCTTCTTGGCTTCTCCGCGTTTGGTCATCCTCGATGAGGCCACCGCCCACCTCGATGCCGAGTCTGAAGTCAAGGTGACCGCTGCGCTAGAGGAAGCCTTGAGTGGCCGCACGGCACTGGTGATAGCGCACCGGCTTTCCACGGTGCGTCACGCCGATCAGATCCTGGTGATCAATGAGGGAAGTGTTGCTCAACGTGGCACCCACGACGAGCTGCTCGCCCAAGGCGGCCTCTATGCCGAACTCTTCGCTCAGCAGTTCGCCTCCCAAGAAAGTGGCACAGCTAACTAACAG
>CAZTQJ010000036.1:0-8802 GCA_964615615.1 uncultured Acidimicrobiaceae bacterium | reverse complement strand
GACGCTCTTCCGATCTCGAGTTGCTCTTCGACTTCGGCCTCAAGTTGAGGGTCGGCCTTCACTCCGCCGACTCCAAGCAACTTGATCCCATTATCCGTGAAGGGATTATGCGAGGCCGAAACCACCAGGCCTGGCAAGGAGGTGCTCGCACAGGCGTAGGCCACTCCTGGAGTTGGCAGGATGCCGAGGTCAATGACGTCAGCACCTTCAGTGGCGAGGCCTGCCGCCAGGGCAGCCGAGAGCATGGAACCGGAACGACGGGTGTCGCGACCAATTACAAAAGCTGTCGCTGGCACGCAACGCGCAACCGCACGACCGAGTGCAGTCGCGAGTTCCGGAGTTAGTTCGGCGTTAGCGACGCCACGAAGACCGTCCGTGCCGAAACGAACCGGCATGCAGGCTCTATCGCTTGGAGTACTGCGGTGCCTTACGGGCCTTCTTGAGTCCGTACTTCTTGGACTCCTTCTCCCTGGCATCACGAGTGAGTAGTCCTGCACGCTTCAGCGCGGGACGAGTCTCAGCATCAAGCACGAGCAGCGAACGAGCAATGCCGAGGCGAAGTGCGCCGGCCTGACCCGAAGGGCCGCCACCGTCGATCGTTGCGTCAATGTCGTAGCTACCTTCAACACCGGCAACACGAAGAGGCTCGGTGATGGCCATGCGGTGAACACCAGAGGTGAAGTACTCCTCGATGCTGCGCTTGTTGACCGTGATGGTTCCTTGACCTGGGCGAAAACGAACACGAGCTACTGCGCGCTTGCGGCGTCCGGTGGTCAGAGTGAGGGGCGTTGCCATGGGTTCTCCCTACTTGGCAGCGCTGGCCGAAGCGGACAGCGCAAATGGCTCTGGGTTCTGAGCAGCGTGTGGGTGCTCAGGACCGGCGTAAACCTTCAACTTCATCATCTGTGCGCGACCGAGACGGTTCTTAGGAACCATGCCGCGAATTGCGCGAGTGACGAGAGCAGCGGGGTCCTTGGCAAGAAGGTCCGCGTAAGACTGGGCCTTCAGACCGCCGGGGTAACCGGTGTGATGGAAGGCGAACTTCTTTTCGGCCTTGTTTGAACTCATGACGATCTTGTCGGCGTTAATAACAATGACGTGGTCACCAGTGTCAACGTGAGGAGCAAAGTAGACGCGGTGCTTACCGCGCAGGAGGCGGGCAGCCTCGGTGGCGAGACGACCAAGGATTTGGCCCTCTGCATCGATCACGTGCCACGAGCGGACAATGTGCTCAGGCTTGGGGGTAAAGGTGGACAAGATGGTTCCTCTGGTTACTAGAAATTCGATACCTCGAAGCAAGACGCGCTCCTAGGTGGAGACACCACGATACGGCCTAGAGGCCTTGTTCGGCAACCCCAGAATCTGAGCCGTAGCCCACGGCCAAAAATAAGAGCCCGTGAGGAGGGGCTGGCTGGGCTGCCCCTTGCCGGCTGGAGCTCCTCAGAAGGCCTACGAGATCGGCAATTGTGGACCTTCCGAGGCCCACATCGACCACCTGAGCCACTAGGGAGCGGACCATCTGATGGCAAAAAGCATTGGCCTGGATCTCAAAGCGAAATAGCCTTCCCGCCCCGAGGTCTGCAATATGGTCGTCTTCAACCAATCTCAAGGAGGCCGAGCGCACTTCACGTGTGATGGGCTCTGAGGCGTCTGCACCCTGAGGCCGGCGGCAAAAAGCCCGGAAATCATGGCGACCAATGAGACTGCCCGCTGCTTGGGTCATAGAGCGCTCATCGAGCGCTCTATCCACGTGCCACGCAATCGGCGCGAGCAGAGGGTCGGCGCTGGGAGCATTCCAGATCAAGTAGCGATAACGCCTCCAGGTCGCTGAAAAACGAGCATTGAAGTCCTGGCTGACCGGCTCAGCATGCCTCAGCACGATGGCCGGGGCGAGATTGCGATTCAGTGCGTTCACTAAGGATTCGGCCGAGCGGGCCTCGCCACGGATCTCCGGTAAGGCCGCAGGGAGATCCACACTGATCACTTGGCCTATGGCATGAACGCCAGCATCCGTGCGGCCTGCGCAGGTGATCACGGGCGGGCTAGGGAGGCGAAGCAGGCGAACTAAAGCGTCACCAATGGCACCAGCCACGGTAGGAACTTGGGGCTGCAGCGCAAAACCATGAAACGGCGAACCGTCATAGGCGACGAGAAATTTCCAGCGCTGAATCGCCGGAGCACTATCCACGAGTTCTAGCTCTGTGCGCGCAACGCCTCCACGAGGGGAAGCGCTCACGGGACTCAGACCAGTTCGATGCGCGCCATTGGGGCATTGTCCCCTGGGCGCGGTCCTAGCTTCAGAATCCGGGTGTAACCACCAGGACGCTCGAGGTAGCGGGGACCAATCTCGGTGAAGAGCTTGTGAGCCATGTCCTTATCGCGAATCAGCGAAACAACTTGGCGGTGCTGGTGCAAGCCACCCTTTTTCGCAGCCGTGATGCACTTCTCGGCAACGGGACGCAGGGCCTTGGCCTTGGTCTCCGTGGTCACGAGTGACTCAGCGGCGATCAGCGAAGCAACAAGGTTGCCGAGCATCGCATGTTGGTGAGCGGCACTGCCGCCTAGACGACGTCCGCGCTTAGGGGTTCCCTTCATGCCTGACCATCCTCTTCAACGATCTCGTCCTCTTCGACAATCTCGGCGACAGAGCCGGGAACGTACTCAGAGCCATCGGAGCGAAGCGAAAGGCCTTCGACGCTCAGACGCTCAATGACTTCATCGAGGGACTTGTTACCGAAGTTGGTGAGACCCATGAGCTGCTCAGGGGTGCAGTCGATGAGCTGACCGACGGTGTTGATGCCGCCGCGCTTGAGACAGTTGTAGGGACGCTCGGTGAGCAGTAGCTCTTCGATGCGACGCTCGTGCTGGGCTGAACCGGTGGCTGAAGCACCGGTGTCACCAAGCTCAAGACCCTCAGGCTCGTCCTCGAGGCTCGCCACGAGGGCGACGAGGTTCTTCAAGGTCTCTCCTGCTGATGCAAGAGCGTGCTGCGGGGTGATGCTGCCATCGGTCTCGATGTCGAGGACCAAACGGTCGTAGTTGGTGGACTGCTCAACACGTGCCGACTCCACCTCAAAGGTGACGCGACGAACGGGTGAGAAAATCGAGTCCAAGGGAATGACGCCGATGGAGGTGCTGGCCTTGTTGCGGTCAACCGTGACGTAGCCCTTGCCACGCTCAACGGTGATCTCAGCGCCGAGCTTGGCACCTGCGCCCAGGGTGGCGATGCGAAGCGTTGGGTTCAAGATCTCCACATCAGCGCTGGGGACGAGGTCGGCAGCGGTGACTTCCAAGGGACCGGTGACATCGAGGCGGATGGTGGCCGCTTCGTCTCCCTGCACGCGCACGAGCAGGTCCTTGAAGTTCAAGAGGACGTCGGTGACGTCTTCCTTCATGCCTTCGATGGTCTCAAACTCGTGAACGGCATCGTCGAAACGAACCTTGGTCACGGCTGCACCGGGGATGGAGGACAGGAGGGTGCGACGCAGGGAGTAGCCAAGCGTGTGGCAAAAGCGTGGGTCGAGTGGTCCAACGGCAAAGCGCTGACGGTTCTCGGACTCTTCGCCAATGGACTCGATAGTGGGGCGCTGGATGATGAGCATGTTGTTCCTTAGGTTTCGGTTCTTCGACTGTGCGGGTTACTTCGAGTAGAGCTCGACGATGAGCTGCTCTTGAATCGGCTCATCGATGTGCTCACGGAGTGGGAGGTTGAGGACTTCAACTTCAAATCCTGAATCACGAGCGGTGAGCCAACCTGGAACTTGACGCTCCAGGGTGTCCATGTTGCGGCGGACTCCAAAGATCTCTCGTGATGAAGCCTTGAGCGTTACGACCTCACCCTTACGGATGCGGTAGCTCGGGATGGTGACGCGCTTGCCGTTCACGAGCACGTGGCCGTGACGAACGAACTGACGAGCCTGCGAGCGACTTGCTCCCCAACCGGCGCGGAAGGCGACATTGTCGAGACGCTGTTCAAGCATGCGCAGCAAGTTCTCACCGGTGATGCCGTCTGAGCGGTTGGCCTCTTCGTAGAGGTTGCGGAACTGCTTCTCGAGCAGGCCATAGATACGACGAGCCTTCTGCTTCTCACGAAGCTGGCCGAGGTACTCAGAGCCTTGACGCATGCGGTCACGGCCGTGCTCACCCGGAGGGTAGGCGCGACTCGTGCGTTCGGTAACGGCTTCTGAGACTGGGCACTTCATCGAGTAGCAACGTTCTCCCTTAAGGAACAACTTGGTGCGCTCGCGGCGGCAAAGCCTGCATACGGGTCCGGTATAACGGGCCATCTAAATCAACTTCCTCTACTTAGACCCGGCGCCGCTTCTTGGGGCGGCAGCCGTTATGGGGGATGGGGGTTACGTCCTTGATGCCGGCAACTTCAATGCCAGCAGCAGCGATAGAACGGATCGCTGTTTCACGACCCGAACCTGGGCCACGAACCAAGACTTCAACACGACGCACACCGTGCTCCATGGCACGACGAGCACACTGCTCAGCGGCCATTTGCGCGGCGAAGGGAGTCGACTTCCTTGAACCCTTGAAGCCGACATTCCCAGCTGATGCCCATGCGAGGACATTGCCGTCGGGGTCAGCGATGGAAACGATGGTGTTGTTGAACGAACTCTTGATGTGTGCAACACCGTAAGGAACGTTCTTACGCTCCCGACGACGTGGCCTACGAGTTCCCTGAGGCTTAGCCATTACTTCTTCACCTTCTTCTTTCCTGCAACAGTCTTCTTCGGTCCCTTACGAGTCCGAGCGTTGGTGTGGGTGCGCTGACCGTGCACGGGAAGACCCTTGCGGTGGCGAATTCCTTGGTAGCAACCAATCTCCATCTTGCGCTTGATGTCCTGAGAGACATCACGGCGAAGGTCACCTTCAACGGTGAGGTTCTGGTCAATAAAAGTACGGAGCTTGTTGACGTCGGCGTCAGTGAGGTCACGAACGCGTGCGCTGGGGTCGACGTCGGTTGCCTCGCAGATGGTCTGCGCGGTCGTCGGTCCAATGCCGAAGATATAGGTGAGCGAAATCACGAGGCGCTTCTCCCTCGGGATGTCAACTCCTGCAATACGGGCCATGCTCTATCTCTCCTAACCCTGCCGCTGCTTGTGGCGGGGGTTCTCGCAAATCACCTGGACGCGGCCGTGCCGGCGGATGATCTTGCACTTATCGCACATCGGCTTAACGCTCGGTCGGACCTTCACTGCTCTGCTCCTCGGTGACTAACTATGAATATTGATTAAAAGCGGTTGTCGTTATTTGTAGCGGTAGGTAATGCGCCCGCGTTGTAGGTCGTAGGGGGTGAGCTCAACTTGAACCTTGTCCCCTGGGAGAATTCGGATCCGGTGCATGCGCATCTTCCCCGAACTGTGGGCCAGCATCTTGTGACCGTTCTCCAACTCAACGCGGAACATCGCGTTGGGCAACGGCTCAATCACCGTTCCCTCCATCACGATGGCGTCTTCCTTTTGTTGCGACAGTTGACCGCTCCTTCTTCGTTCTCGACTCATTACGACAGGCAGGAACCACCCTGAAATGTTTCACGGGGGGACCGCCTAACGCCGACTCTCAGACAAGGTCCAAGAGGCGGATGGCTATTCTACCCATTTGGCCAGAATCCGCCAACCCGGGCCCTTGAGGGGCTATATCCATAGGCTCAAGGCAGGGTCAAAATCTCGGGGCCGTCGTCAGTGACCGCAATGGAGTGCTCAAAATGAGCCGAAAGGCTGCCATCAACGGTCACCACGCCCCAGCCGTCATCCAAGGTGGCTGTTTCGATGGATCCGACGTTAATCATGGGCTCAATAGCAAAGACCATGCCGGTTTTTAGGCTTGGTCCAGGGCTCCCAGGCCAATAATTGGGTACTTGGGGCTGTTCATGCATGGCGGTGCCGATGGCGTGGCCCACATATTCGCGCACTACGGAGAATCCAGCCCCTTCGGCCAGATCTTGGACCGCTCGACCTACTTCATGAAGGCGATTGCCCTTCACGAGCTGGTCAATACCCGCAAAAAGACTGGCTTCGGTGACCTCAATCAACTTTTTGGCCACAGCGGAGATCTCCCCTACGCCCATGGTGAAGGCGGCATCTCCGTGGTAGCCCTCAATAATGGCCCCACAGTCAATGGAGATGATGTCTCCCTCTTCAAGGACGTAATCGCCAGGAATCCCGTGGACGATCATGTCGTTGGGGGAGGTGCAGATCACGGCTGGAAAGCCGTGATAGCCAAGAAAATTCGACCTCGCTCCCCTGCGCTCGAGGACCTCACGGGCCAAAAGATCGAGTTGAGCGGTTGTCACCCCTGGCTTGGCGCCAGCTCGGGTGACCTCGTGCATCTCAGCAACGACGCGACCGGCTCGGCGCATCTTGGCGATTTCTTCAGCATTTCTGCGCATTCAGCCAGACCTCCGAGCGGCAACGGCCTTTAAGACGCGATTAAAGACTTCATCGGGGCTACCCGTCCCATCGATCAACTCAAGGAGTCCTTCTTCACGGTAGAAGTCGAGCAGCGGCGTGGTTTCCTCGTCATAGAGATCCAGCCTCTTAGCGATGGCTTCCGCGGTGTCATCATCGCGCTGAACCACATCGCCATGGCAGTTGTCACAAACCCACTGCAGCATGGGAGGGTTCTGCATGGAATAAATAGTCCCGCAGACCACGCAGGTGCGCCGAGATTCAAGACGCTCTAAGACCATGGAACGAGGGACATCGAGGTCCACGACGAGTTCGAGTGGGCGCTCTAGCAAGCTTGCCCGCAGGTGCTCAGCTTGACCGATCGTTCTCGGGCAACCATCAAGAATAAAGCCTCGGCTCATGACGTCGCGCTGGCTGAGCCGCTCGTCGACCATCTCCATCACCATCTCGTCAGGGATGAGCCGGCCATCATCGATGATGCCCTTTGCGCGTTCGCCGAGATCAGTTTTGCCCCGGACTGCGGCGCGCAACATGTCTCCTGTGGAGACGTGCGGAACCGCAAAATGGTGCGAAAGCCGCACACATTGGGTTCCCTTTCCGGCTCCCTGCCTTCCAAGAACCACGAGCCTTACCCCGGGTCTCACCAGACCTACTTCAGGAATCCCTCGTAGTTACGCATCATCAGCTGGCTGTCGATCTGGCGCATCGTTTCAAGTGCCACACCAACGCTGATTAGAAGCGTCGTGCCGTAGAACGGGTAGTTATTGATGTGCCACACGGCCATCAGCAGCGAAGGAATAACGGCTACTCCACCAAGGAAGAGGGCTCCGACAACGGTGATGCGACTCACCAACTTTGAGAGGTACTGCTCTGTGGGGGGCCCTGGACGAATACCGGGGATGAAACCACCCTGCTTACGAATGATGTCGGCCTGCTGATGTGGCTCGAAGGCTACGTAAACGTAGAAGAAGGTAAAGGCCACGATGAGCAAGAAGTAGATGGAAATGTAGACCATGGAGGTGGGACTCAGGTTGCTACGCACAAAGTTCTGGAAACCAGCCCAAGGAACCACGTTGCTCAAGAGCACGGGAATGTAGAGGACCGAGGAAGCAAAGATGATGGGAATAACACCCGACTGGTTGACCTTCAAAGGAATGTAGGTCGAGTTGCCGCCATACATGCGACGCCCCACGACACGCTTGGCGAAGGTAACGGGAATCCTGCGCTGACCCTGGTCCATGAAGACAATGGCCACGAGGAGGCCGAGCGAAACAGCGAGAATGACCGCGAACTTTACCCAGCCACCCTCTTTCAGGATGGAGTTTCCACCCGAAGGAATGGAGGCCACAACGTTGGCGAAGATCAAGATGGACATGCCCTGACCAACGCCTCGCTGAGTTACGAGCTCGGCCAGCCACATCACGAAAGCAGTACCCGCGGTGAGGCAGAGCACCATGAAGAGGCCAAGTGGAACAGAGAACTTCGGAATCAGATCGATGTTGGAACCAATAAGCGCTGCATCGTGACCATGGAAGGCGTAGATAAGGCCGGTTGCCTGCAGAAGCGCTAAGGCGACCGTGAGGTAACGCGTGGTCTGCGTGATCTTCTTTTGACCAACAGCTCCCTGGTCACGCCATTCGGTGAGCTTAGGAATAACCGTCGTCAACAACTGGATGATGATCGAGCTGGTGATGTAGGGCATAACCCCAAGACCGAAGATGGCCAAACGCGTCAAGGCGCCACCACTGAAGAGGTTCAGGAATCCGAGAACGCCGCCAGCTCCTGCGCGCTCTTGCAGGAGCGTGACCTGATGAAAGGACACGCCAGGAACGGTGATGTTCGCACCAAACTGGTAGAGGGCAATGATGGCGAGTGTGAACAACACCTTGTTCCGAAGATCCGGAACTCTGAAGATGTTTCCAAGGCGTGCAAGCATTGTGGTCCTTGAGCGTCGAGGTTGACCGAAGTCGACCTAGCGGTTGGTGTGCTGGTTACCCTTGGCCGCTGGGCGACCGTTTCCGAATGGCATGGGGAGCTTGGTGATGCTTCCGCCAGCTGCAGTGATCGCAGCTTCGGCTGAAGCCGAGAAACCATGGGCCGAAACTTCGAACTTCTGAGAAAGTTCGCCACGACCAAGGATCTTCACGAGCTCGCCCTTGCCAACGAGGCCAGCTGCAAGCAGCGTCTCGGGGCTAATTACCGTTCCCTCGACACGCTCGAGCATGTCGACGTTTACGGGGGTGTAGGAAACGCGGAAGGGGTTATTGAAGCCTCGCAGCTTTGGAATGCGCTGGAGAAGGGGGATCTGGCCACCTTCGAACTGCGATGGGATGGTTCCACGAGCCTTTTGACCCTTGGTACCACGACCCGCAGTCTTGCCACCCTT
>CAZTQJ010000035.1:0-8855 GCA_964615615.1 uncultured Acidimicrobiaceae bacterium | reverse complement strand
CACTCTTTCCCTACACGACGCTCTTCCGATCTCGCTCGACCACGGACTTGTACTTTGACTGTCACCTCATGGTGACCAAGCCCGAGACCTTGCTTGAGGGCTTTGCCAAGGCTGGAGCTGACGGCTGCACGGTTCACCTCGAAGTGGGCCGTACTCAAGAACTCATAGATCAGATGAGGTCCTTGGGATTACGCGTAGGGATTGCGGCAAATCCTGATGCAAGTTTCGCGATGATTGAACCCTGGTTGGAGCAGGTGGATCTGGTCTTACTGATGACGGTCTTCCCTGGCTTTGGGGGACAGGCCTTCATGGATTCTGTGCTGCCCCTCATCGCTCAGGTGGCGCAGACTCGCGAGGACAAGGGCTACAGCTTTGACCTTGAGGTTGATGGCGGCATCGATACCACGACGGCACCCATGGTGGTGGCTGCGGGTGCGAACGCCTTGGTTGCGGGCTCTGCGATCTACGGCAAGCCAGATCCTTCGCAGGCCGTAAGGGACCTGCGCAGCGCCGCAAACCCTTAAGGCCCCTTCTACAATGGCCCTGTGGCAAATTCCCTAGAGCGCGAAGCCATGGCGCTTGCCATGGGCATTGCCGCAAGAGTGCGCACGACGGCTTCTCCCAACCCTTGGGTGGGTGCTGCGCTCATTGCCGATGGGGCAGTGATTGCGCTGGGGGCTACTGAAGCCCCCGGAGGACGCCACGCCGAGATCGTGGCCCTGGAATCTGCCGGATCACGGGCGCAAGATTCCACCTTGGTTGTCACCTTGGAACCTTGTGCCCATCAAGGAAGAACGGGACCCTGCGTCGAAGCCATCAAGGCCGCAGGAGTGGCTCGCGTGGTGGTGGGGACCTTGGACCCTGATCCTCGGGTAAGCGGCAGGGGCATAGCGGCACTGCGAGAAGCGGGCATAGAAGTCGAAGAGGCCTGCGCCGAGGATGAAGTGAAAGAGCAACTCGCTGCCTATCTTCATCATCGAAGCACCGGCCGACCCTTGGTGGTCTTGAAATTGGCAGCCACCCTTGACGGGCAGACTGCCATGGCCGATGGCTCAAGTCGTTGGATTACCTCACCAGAAGCCAGGGAAGATGTTCATCAGCGCCGAGCGAGGGCTGAGGCCATTTTGGTGGGGGCGGGCACCGTGCGTGCCGATGACCCCGAGCTCACGGTGCGCCTTGAGGGCTTTGAGGGTCGCCAGCCACGCCGGATTGTCCTTGGCGACATTGCTGAAAGCGCGAAGGTGCATCCCTGCGAGGTGCATCACGGCGATATCGGAGTCCTCTTGGATCGCTTGGGCTCCGAGGGAGTACTTGAGCTACTGGTAGAGGGTGGTGCAAGGGTCGCCTACGCTTTACACCGTGACCACCTTGTCAATCGCTACCTGCTCTACCTTGCTCCAGCCTTCGCTGGAGGAGTTGGTGGCGCCCCGCTTTTCGACGGCCCTGGTGCAATCTCGATGAGTGAGCTCTGGAGAGGCAGTTTTGCCTCCGTAGTCCTTCTCGGTGGAGATCTCTGTGTGGAGGTAGTGGCCTAATGCCATTCGCAACAATCGAAACGGCAATTGAACAAATTCGCAATCTCGGCATGGTCGTCGTAGTCGACGATGAGGATAGGGAGAATGAGGGCGACCTCGTCATGGCTTCCGAGGCGGCCACGCCAGAAAACCTGGCCTTTTTCATCGCGCACACCTCGGGCGTCATTTGCACGCCACTTGAGGCGGAGCGTGCTGATCACCTCGATCTTCCGCTCATGGTCGCAGCAAACACCGAAGCCCAGCGGACCGCATTCACCGTGAGCGTTGACTTTCGTCACGACACCACCACGGGTATCTCGGCTGCCGACCGTGCGGCAACCATTCGCGCCCTGATTGACCCTGAAACGCGTCCTACGGATCTGAATCGACCCGGCCACATCTTCCCCTTGCGCTACCGCGCAGGAGGAGTGCTCAAGCGCGCCGGCCACACCGAAGCGACCGTTGACCTCTGTCGGGCTGCTGGACTGGCTCCAGCCGGCGTGCTCTGTGAGATTGTTACTGCCGATGGCCAGGAGATGGCCCGACTCCCTGATCTGGTGGCTTTTGCCACCGAGCACAATCTTCCCCTGATCTCTATTGCCGATTTAATTCGTTATCGCCGGCGTCACGAAAAGCTGGTGCGCCAAATCGCTGACGCCAATTTGCCCACCGAGCTGGGCGAATTCCGCTCCTTGGTTTATGAATCGGTCCTTGATGGTGAACAGCACTTGGCGCTTGTTGCTGGTGACATCGGTGACGGCAAGGACGTCTTGGTGCGCGTGCACTCGGAATGTCTCACGGGAGATGTCTTTGGGTCACGCCGCTGTGATTGCGGACCTCAGCTCAACGCTGCTCTGGCTGAAGTTGCTCGTGAGGGCCGTGGCGTCGTGGTTTACCTGCGAGGTCATGAGGGCAGGGGAATCGGTCTCGGCCACAAAATTCGCGCCTATGCCTTGCAAGAGCAGGGTCGTGACACCGTCGACGCCAACCTCGAACTCGGCCTGCCCATCGACAGCCGCGAGTATGGCATTGGTGCACAGATCTTGGTTGACCTGGGTGTGCAGACCATGCGTCTCATGACGAATAACCCCGTGAAATACGGGGGACTCGAAGGCTTTGGCCTAGACATCACCGAGCGGGTGTCGATTGAGATTGAAGCCACTGCAGAAAACGCCGATTACCTCAATGCCAAGCGTGATCGCATGGGGCACCTCATTGGAGGTGCCGATGACCTCTAGCGATCGAACTGAACTCGCTGAGGGTCAGATCGAGACTTTCCACGATCGGGTTGGACTCCAACTCGTCCAATCCCACGATGGTGCGGGTCTTCGCATAGGCATTGTCGCTGGTCACTTCAACGGGGGGATTAGCGCACGACTGCTCGAAGGCTGCCTCGAAGCACTCTTTGCCTGTGGGGTCGATAAGGCTGATATCACGGTGACCTGGGTTCCCGGTGCCTTCGAGGTGCCACTAGCCGCTCAGCGCTTCGCCAGTGCCGGCAAGGTGGATGCGGTAATCACCCTGGGTGCAGTCATCCGTGGAGATACCCCACACTTTGAATACGTAGCGGGGGAATGTGCCCGGGGAATTACCGACGTGCAGCTCCGCTGCCAGATCCCAGTGGTCTTTGGCGTTCTGACCGTTAATACCGAGGAGCAGGCCCTCATTCGCTCTGAAGCAGACAAGACCAACAAGGGCTATGAGGCTGGGCTAACGGCAATTTGGATGGCCAGACTCTTTGATCACCCCGACTTCGCATCCTGAGCCCAATCTCTGCGAGAATACCAAGGTGCTAAAGCTCGTCCTTCCAAAGGGCTCCTTGGAGTCCGCAACCCTCAAACTCTTTGCCGATGCCGATCTCGAGGTATCTCGTTCCTCCTCGGTGGACTATCGCGCAAGCATTGATGATCCCCGGATTGAGCTCGTTCGCATTCTTCGACCTCAGGAAATCCCTGTTTATGTTGCTGAGGGTCGTTTTGATCTCGGTATCACCGGCCGTGACTGGATAACCGAGCGGGGCAGCGAAGTAGTTTCACTCGGCGAACTCAATTACTCGAAAGCGACGTCCAATGCCGTGAGAGTGGTGCTTGCGGTAGCGGGGGACTCTCCCTTTGACTCGCTCGCTGATCTCGCTAAGGCCAAGGGGACCATAAGGGTGTCTACGGAGTACCCAGAGCTCACCGCTCGCGCCCTAGCTGAAGCCGGCGTTGACGCAGAGATCTCACTTTCCTATGGCGCAACCGAGGCCAAGGTTCCAGAGATTGCCGATGCCGTGGTGGAAATTACTGAAACCGGCCGTGCCATTAAGGCTGCTGGACTCAAAATCATCCACACGGTCTTGACCTCACGCACCGAACTCATCGCCAATCCTGAGGCAGCTGCCGATCCGACGAAGCGCCACGCCATGGAGCAGGTGATGTCCTTGCTGCAAGGAACGCTTGAAGCTCGTGGCAAGGTACTCGTAAAGCTCAATGTGACCGCTGAAGCCCTAGATGCCGTAGTTGGCCAGCTGCCAGCGATGCGTTCGCCAACCATCTCGCCCCTATCGGGCAATGGTGGCTTCGCCGTGGAGACCGTGGTACCGAAGAGTGAAATCAATATCTTGATTCCTGCCCTGCGTGACGCTGGCGCCACGGATTTACTGGAGATTCCCCTCTCCAAGATCATTCACTAAGCAGCTGCGCTCCAAAGGCGAAGGTCAGTCCTCTGTGGGATTGGCAGCCGCGCCCGAAAGGGTGACGAAGGTCAACTGCATCTGAGCAAGGGCATCGCGTAAATTGACCTCGTCCTCGCCAAGGCGCCCTTCGGTGGCGTTGATCAGGCCAGCGAGGCCGTCAATAGCTACTCGGGCTTCTGCAAAATTGGGTGGGGAGATTGAGAGGTGAACCGCTGCCAATTCGAAGAGGCCGTAGCAATGGTTGGCGAGGATGGCTGAAGCCGGGGTGGCGGCGAGTTGGGCCTGGAGGGCTGCGAGTCGCTCTTGGGGGTCTTGAAACTGCTCATCGGGGCTATCTGACATCTCTGATAGCCTAGAAGAACTACAGGAAGTGGGACTCGGTGAATTCCAGTCCCCACCTCGTCGCTTCAGGCGCACGGGGTACAGCGCTGGAGAGGCCCTTTTGGGGTCTCCTTCGTGGCCCGCTTCCGCTGACGTCCCCGGAAGGGCCAGGGACCAGAGCGAAGGAGTAGGCAGGAATCGCAGCTTCAACCCCCGACCACCGGATCAACGACCGCATTAGGGCTCGTGAGGTTCGCCTCGTAGATGACGAGGGAAACCAGCTCGGCGTTAAATCATTGTCTGAGGCTCAGGCGCTTGCGCGTGACCGGGACCTTGACCTCGTTGAGGTAGCCCCAACCGCCCAGCCGCCAGTTTGCCGGATTATGGACTATGGAAAGTTCAAATTCGACGAAGCGCAGCGGGCAAAAGAGTCGCGACGTAAGTCCGGTAGTCATGGGATCAAGGAGATGAAGTACCGCCCGAAGATCGGGATTGGCGACTTCGACACCAAGACCCGCAAAGTTGCGCAATTCATTGGAGAAGGACACAAGGTCAAGTTGACGATCATGTTCCGTGGACGAGAGGTGTTTCACCCCGAACTCGGTAAGAAGATCCTCGATCGAGTAGCCGACGCGGTCTACGAGATTGCCAAGGTGGAAGCTGCACCGAAGCTCGACGGTCGAAACATGATCATGGTGCTCGCACCAGGTAAGGGCAAGCGCCCAAATCCTGAGGGAGACAGCACAACAACGGCAAGCACTGCACCAGAAACGGTGCCAGAGCTGCAAGCCGACGTTGAGGCCAGCGCACAGACCCCCATCGCAGCAACACCAACCACAGAGGCTCCTGCAGAGGCAACGCTGCCAGCAGAGTCCATTGAGAACCCTAAGGAGTAGCAGATATGCCAAAGATGAAGACACACAGTGGGGCTAAGGCCCGCATCAAGGTAACCGGATCGGGACGACTTCGTCGTCGCAAGGCCTTCCGTGGCCACATCTTGGAGAAGAAGAGCCCAGCTCGCAAGCGCTCGCTCGGTCGTGACACTGAAGTCTCCACCGGCCAGGCCAAGCGCGTGCGCAAGCTCCTCGGCATCTAATCAGACCCTGAAGACGACACTAAAGACGAAACGAAGGTAAGGAGAGAACATGGCTCGAGTTAAGCGATCAGTAAACGGCCGCAAGCACCATCGCGCGGTACTAGAGCAGGCCAAGGGTTACTACGGAGCACGCAGTCGCTCATTCCGCGCTGCCAACGAAGCAGTACTCCACGCAGGTCAATACGCATTTCGTGACCGCCGCGCAAAGAAGGGCGAATTCCGCAAGCTGTGGATCCAGAGGATCAACGCTGGCACCCGTCAAGACGACATGTCCTACAGCAAGTTCATTGCTGGACTGCGTGAAGCTGGTGTCGTTGCGGACCGTAAGACACTCGCGGACCTCGTGGTGAACGACCCGCCGGCCTTCAAGGCCTTGGTGGACCTTGCTCGTGCCGCACTCGTGGAGTCTGCCTCCTGAGCGAGCACCTAGCGTTTACGCATCAGCGAATCCGCAGGCTTCGCAGGCTCGTAGCGCGCCGAGAACTCCGTGAAGAAGAAGGTCTCCTCGTTGTCGAGGGCCCCGAGTTGATCTCGACGGCCCTTGATGCGGGAGCCGTGGTGGAGTCGCTCTACCTGGCGCCTCAAGAGCGTGACGATCTTGAGGCTCTTGCCGACCGGATTCTGGCCCTAGGCGGCCGAGTGTTCAGCCTTGAAGAAGGCGTTTTGGAGCGTGTTGCCTCGGCAATGAGCCCTCAGCCGGCGATGGCCATTGTGGGATCTCCCATCAAAAGCGCTCTCCCCGAGCTCAAGCATGGTGTGGTCGTGCTTGTTGAGGACCTTCGCGATCCAGGAAATGCGGGAACCATTGTTCGTTCGGCGGATGCCTTTGGGGCTCAAGCGGTGGTATTCACCGGCAGTTCGGTGGATCCCACCAATCCCAAGGTGGTGCGTTCCACCGCCGGGTCCCTCTTCCATCTGCCTATCGTGAAATGTTCGGTTGAAGATGCCTTCGAAGCCCTCGAAAATTCAGGTTTTACCTCAGCAGCCACGGTCATGCGGGGAAATGCCCAACTTGGTGTTGACCCCCTCGCTGACCGCCTTGCCCTGTGGGTAGGCAATGAGGCCCATGGTCTCTCAGCAGCTGTGGTTGATCGCTGTGCGCTCAGGCTCTCGATTCCTATGCAGGGATCATCGGAGTCACTCAATGCAGGTGTTGCAGCCTCAATTGCGCTCTATGAGGCACAGCGACAAGGCATAAGTTCTGCGGCCGGGCGATCTACGATGGACGTGGGTAAGGACGCGTAGGGGTGGACCAGTGACGGTTGATGCAAAACAGATTGAGCAGGCAACGCTCAGCGCTATCGCATCTATTCGCGCTGCGAGCAGCTTGGGCGAACTTCGTGATGCCGAGTCCGCAGCGACTGGCAAGCAAGGTGTGCTCATCGGCTTTCGCCGCGAACTTGGCTCCCTTGAGCCTGAGCAAAAGCGTGAGCTCGGTGCGCTGATCCACACAGCCCAAGAGCAACTGACCGAGGCGGTTTCAGTCTGTCGTGCTGGCCTTGAAGCGAAGGCGCGTGCGCAAGAACTTGAAGCTGATCGCCTTGACCTCAGTGAAACCATCGACAAGCAGGTGCGTCCAGCACTGTCGCGTGGACATCGTCATCTCGTCAGCCAGACGCGCGATGCCTTAGAAGACGTTTTTTGTGCCATGGGTTTCAGCGTTGCGGATGGACCCGAGGTGGAGACGGACTGGTACAACTTTGAAGCGCTGAACATCCCTCCAGCTCACCCTGCGCGTGGCATGTGGGACACCTTCTATCTTGACCTCGGTGAAGCCGAGACCGTCTTGCTCCGTACGCATACCTCTCCCGTGCAGATTCACCTCATGGAAGAAGCGGTGCAAGCAAACAGCCTGCCCATCCACGCGGTGATGCCGGGCCGATGCTTCAGACGCGATACGCCAGATGCACGCCACCTCGCGGCCTTCCATCAAATTGAAGGCCTTGTGGTGGACAGAGAAATCACCTTTGCCGACCTGGCGGGCACCATCGAGACCTTCACCGCTGCCTACTTTGGCCCCGACATTCACTCGCGTCTTCGCCCCGCCTATTTCCCCTTCACCGAGCCTTCGGCGGAATACGAGATCACCTGCACCCTTTGTCGAGGTGCAGGATGCCGCACCTGTTCGATGACGGGCTGGATAGAGCTTGGTGGCTGCGGCATGATCGACCCCGCCGTTTTCGAAGCTGTTGGTATCGACAGCAAGGAATGGTCAGGTTTCGCCTTTGGCTTCGGTATTGATCGTTGCGCCCAAATGCGCCACCAGATTCCTGATATGCGCGCATTAATCGAGAACGACCTTCGCTTCGTGGAACAGTTCTAGGCCCTGCGATGAAGATCTCTCTTTCCTGGCTTAATGAATTGGCGCCCTTTGGTGACGACGTTGCGGCCCTCACCGAGACCCTCGATGACCTCGGCCTCTTGGTAGAAGGCATCGAGCGCAGCGGTGAAGGCCTCGAGGCGGTCATCGTTGCCCGCGTTGACAAGATCTCCGCCATCGAAGGGGCCGATCGCGTTCGTGAAGTGAGCGTCTTTGACGGTGAAGGTCAATTGACCATCGTGTGTGGGGCTATGAATTTCTCTGTGGGGGATCTCGTGCCCTTGGCTCCCGTTGGTGCAGTGCTGCCCGGTGGCTTTGAAATCGCGAAGCGCAAGATGCGCGGCGTTGAGTCCAACGGCATGCTCTGTGCCGCTGGCGAACTTGGCCTAGAGGACAGCGCTGATGGGCTCATGGTGCTCAACAGCATTGATGGGGCAAGCCCAGGAGCAAGTTTCAGCCAAAGCTTGGGAATCATTCCCGACGTGATTTTTGACATCGCTGTGGAAGGCAATCGCCCCGATGCTTGGTCGGTTCATGGAGTCGCTCGGGACTTAGCTGCGCGCATGGGCCTCGCACTTACTCTGCCCATTGCCCAGACGCAGTTACCTGCAGCAAAGGTGGATGGCGCCCCGGCGAAGATTGAAGCAGCTGATCTCTGCGGAAGACTCTGTGTGGCCAAACTCGAAGGCATCGTGGTTGGTCCAAGCCCGACCTGGATACAGCGACGCTTAAGCGCTTCGGGTATGCGTCCTATCAATAACGTGGTTGACGCTTCTAATCTCGTGATGCTGGAAATGGGTCAGCCGACACATCCTTACGACCTTGCTGGCGTTGACGGTGGGGGAATTGTTGTTCGCCGCGCGAAGGCCGGCGAAGTACTCAGATCGGAAGAGCGTCGTGTAGGGAAAGAGTGTTCAGAGCCGTGTA